>NZ_CP054709.1:300000-419060 GCF_003721175.2 Halarchaeum sp. CBA1220 | reverse complement strand
TATTCGACGTCAACGCCCCAGGCGTCGTGATCGCTCGTCACATCGGTTTCCTCCTCACCAGCGTAGCCGTCGAAATCGGTGAACGTACCCGTCTGCTGTTGGATGACATGGACTCGAATGCTCCCGTCATCTTCGAGCTGCCAGCGGAGCTGATCACCATCGTCGATATCGAGTTCACGCCGAATCCGGGCGGGGATGTTTGCCTGGTTTCCAGACACCTTGCTTTCGGCGTCGATTCTGTCGCTGCTCATATCTCCTAATAGGTGACCGGCCGTGAAAAGCCTAGTGTGTCGACACACTACTTTCGATTTGGGTGCTCATTTTTGTTCGGCCGCGGCGCGTTCTCGTACTTGACCATCTTCTCGGGCTTGTCAGAGAGAGTGTCGTAGATCTGTTGGAGGGGTTCCTCCGCGGCGAGCAGGTTGTGTTCCGCCAGCAACTCCCGACCCTCTTCGGAAAGACCGTAGAATTTCCAGGGGTAGCCCTGTCGGCGCTGGTTGCCATCCAGAGCGACCTCTTTGACGACGCCGGCATCGATGAGTTTCTGAATATGCTTGTAAGCGGTAGCATCACTCACCCTGGGGTTGAGCTCCTTGAGTTCGTACATCGAGGGGAGCTTCTCGGGGTGCTGGAGAATGTTGTTGATCGGTGCGAACCGCGTCTGTTGAGTGACGAAGCGGACGAGCTCGCGGGATTCCGTCCCCTCAGCAGTCCCCAAGTCGGTGCTCACACGATATGATACATGTCCTGGCTCTAAGTAATCTACTCAAGAGTAAACCACTCTGGAGTAAACCATACTCGATTTAGTTGGTGATTTACGGAGAATCAAGGAGAAAGCCCTGCCCTTTAGGGGGGATGAATCCGATACTCTCCTTCACAGCCCACCGCTCAATGGCATAGTTGGATATTCCATGCTGCGTAATCCATTTCGTCGAGGTGGATGATCGGCCCGGTGTCAGAGACTGCGAGAATCACGCATTGAGTCCCCACCGCACGTCGTCTTCGACGGCTTTCGCCTCACGGTCTGCACGCTTGATGCGGTCACGGCCGACGAGTTCGATCGCTCTCTCCCGATCAATTTCGCCGTCGAGATACTGGCTTAATAGGAGGTCGATCCAGAGGTCTTCGACCCCTCCGTTCGAGTGCTTGCTCGAGGATCTCCGACTCTGGCACCCCTCGTGCATCCGCAATCTCTTGGGCGTCGTCGAGCGTTTCGGCTTTCACCTTCCCCGTGATCTTGTCCTGGTCACGCGTTCCGGAGCCACGTTTGAGTTGGACGGTGATCGAGACGCCGACGTCGGCCCGCTCGACGTGCTGGGTTTCGGTTGGCTGTTCGTCAGTCGCGCTGCTCGTCGCTTCGGTGGAGTCGGACATTGGTGGTGGGAGAAGTACGTTAGGGAGTGGGTGCGATATCGTTGGGGAGGACCTGCTCAATGTCGGCCTCGGTGATGGTCCAGGTGCCATCATCGCCGTACTCAAGTTGGTTGACGACCTCGTCTGTGAACGTCTGGTAGTGCTCACGGGCGAGCGCCGCGTTATCGGTGTAGTCGAGAAGGATTGCGAGCGCGAGCTGTGCCGGGCCACTCCCCCGATAGCCGACTGCGAACCCGCTCGGACTGTGTCGGACGATCTTGAGGCTGCGCTCGGACGTGAGTCGCTCGCCGTCCGGATGCGTCGTCACGAACACATCGCCACGCTCACGAGAGCCAACGTACCGGATCGCGCCATCTCTGTATGTCGGTACTGCCGTCGCGCCGTCGTCGAACGTTCCACTCATCGTCTGTTTCGAGAGCGCCGCTTGGGCACTCCCGCACCCCTCTCGGGGGCGACAAACGCTACGGCGGTCGCAGTCCGGCCAGATTAACCAACACTCCCCACAAGAATGCGTGCTTCTGTTGGTTAAGGACTGATCGGGCATATTTCTACTCTGGCGTATCTCGCCCTGAAAAGGAAGAAAAGTGGATATTTACACTTTGCAGATGGGGTGTCTACGGTGTCGCTGATGAGTCCGCGAGTACCTCCTCGAAGTAACACTCGGCACATTGCTGGTCGCCGCGTGCTGCGTAAACTGGATCCGCAGGCACCGCTTGGCAGGACATGCAGTAGCCGAAGGCGGTTTTCGGGATCGGCTTCTGCCACGGCGGCCGTCGACTCCCGATCATTACTCCGACCTCCACGACGGACCGCGCCGCCGACCGCGAGTAGATTGTCCCCGAATCATCAGTAGTGGACGTCTGCGGTCATGACCCAGCACATCTGATTGCCGCCGAGAACCTGCTTGAGACACTCCCGATTCCGAATACCCTGTCTGAACCCGTCGTAGTCCAAGACGGCGCCAGTCTCCGGAGTGACGCCGATTAGTCGGTCGAACGTCGACTTCCCTGCCGCAAGTGCTTCGTCACGCGTCGATGCCTCTACGAGGGCGTAGATGAGCATGTGCATCTGTGTCCGACGCACGCCACTCCGGCGCGCGCCACCGCTCTTCGCGCGATAAACACGCGACGCGGGATAGACGATATCGGCCGTTCCCGGCCGAAACACGCAGGTTTACACTCGACATGTGGTGTGCCCCTCGATCCGGGACTAGGCAAGAATCAGTACGACCGGACGTCTGAGTTCAGACTGTGGGGCGCTTCTCCAGAGCGAGTTTCGCGCCGAACCCGAGAAAGACGCTGCCGCTCGCGACGCCGAGCCCAGCCCTGAGTCCGGCGAGAGTCCGCTCATGATGCTCTGCGTGAGCACGTAAATCGAGTCCGGTCCCGGAGCGACAATGAGGACGAGCGCCACCGGAACGAACGCGAGAAGCGTCGACGATTCGAGCATATCTACCGATGGATGTGATCGATAGAAATCACTTGGACACCCGTCAGTATTTCTGTCCGTTCTGTGAGCTCCCCCCATCGGCGGCCGGTCCTCCAGGCGGAGGGCGACATTTCACAGTTTAGTCTGCGTTCCGCTGGTCAGCACACCAGTCTAGGATTTCCTCGCGAAGGTCGTCTGGCGTCGGCCCGAACAAGCGTCCGAGCCGCCAGCCAAGATTATTCCACGTCAACTCCTCGAGAACCCCCTCGTACTCGTGTCCCTGCACGGCACGAGTCCATCCTTGCTTGAAGTTTCGACGCCGGCCCTCGGTCAAGTCTTTTCGTTTGTCTTCCTCGAAGGTGAGCCCCTCTATGTCGAACATCGATGTCAGACATTCTTGTTGGATGGGACAAAAGTGCTTGTGCGAGCGAGAGACATCGACCTCGTCACGAGAATCTATCTTTCTTCGAGGAGAGAATCCCGGCGTTCACACCGGGCGTGAATCCGACAACGCTGACACAACCCACGTTCAGAAGCCATGCGGATATTTAAGTGGTGTCGTGACGTCGCATGATAGACACCAAGGCGGTCATATCGCCATCCTAAATGCACAATATCGGGACTCCGAGACCCAGAACGTTTGAGACACCCTCTCGAACCGCTGTGGTGTCTCGGTCAAGATAACTCCGAGTCCCCCTGCCGGGGATAGGAGTAACGGCGGTGTGGCCCCGCCATCGGCCCGTCATGCCGACAGGTCGTCAACCAGCAAATATCCCAACTCCGCGGCGCGGTGCCGTGGGAAGCCTCACCGTTCACGGTGAGGAGGAGGTCACTCGCGTTACTCGTCTAGGCGTATCGGTCGCTTAGTGCTCACACCTCACTATTGGTGCTTAGTCGAGAGGCGTAGAAACGAACGACACACAGCATCCCCGATTTCTCGGCTACGATGGGGTCGGACCGTGGCGTGGTGTTTCGCAGATCCGGCATTCCCAGATCGGTTGCCCGGTCCACTGCTCGGCTGGACTGGTTTCGGCGTCGCGGAAGCGATGCAGGGTTTCGCGTTCGCAATGGCGACAGTGGAGTTCCTTGCGTGTCGGCGTTGCGGACGACTGCTGCCCCTGCTCGTCGGGACGCGACTGTTGGAGTGCGAGTGCGGGGACGAGCCAGAGCGCGTCCTCGGCCTGCGCATGGACTACGGCGAGTCGCCGCCGCGAGTCGATCGCGTGCCCGGTATCGTCGTAGAGGTACGTCGCGTGTTCCGCCGAGTCCTCGTGATCCCGCCATCGCGTTCGGTCACACGCCTGCTGCAGGAGCCGCTGGCCGGCGTCGCTCTCGGCGTGGGCGACGTCGGGAAGGTTGCCCCAGTCGTTGGTGAGGGTTCGCGACGGCGAGCCATCACTCTCCGCGACGAGCTCGGACTCGTGAATCGCGGCGTCACCCTTCTTGACGAGAAGCGAGTGCGCCGCGCTCCCTTTCGCGAGTGCGGCGATGTTGGTGCGCGCCGCGACGACTGCGAAGACGAGATGGAGGAGATCCATCTCTGACTCGCCGGCGTCTCGATTCACATCGCGTATCCCGCCACGTTCGCGCCGAGACGACCGACACCTTTCTCGCGCTGTGGGGATGGAGCCGTCGCTAGAGTACGCCGTCGATTCGCCTGCCGTCTCGGGATACTCAATCGCTCCTAACTGATCGCATAGCTCGTCATCTTGCTCAAGGACGTGGTCCGGCTCTTGGGTCGCTTCGCCTCGGGGCTGCAACGCTTCGTCGTCGCGACGACGGTCCGGGTTTCGCGTCACGTTCCGTATTCTCTCGTCTTCCAAGATGAATCTGCGTCGGGCGTCTCAGCGGTACGTTTCGAGGGCCACTCCGTCGATGGCTCCGAAGTGGCTATCACCGGCGAGAACGGGTTCGTCGCGCTCGATGGCTGTGGCGGCGATTGCGGCGTCTCCCTTTCCGATGCCGGGGCCCTCGCCAGGCTCGGAAGCGGCGAGCGCTTCGCCGAGAATCCGACCGGCGCGTCGCGAGATACTCGGTGTCATCGCCACTTGGGGATACGATTCGAGGATACTTTCGACCTGCTGGCGTTCTTCGGCTGTATTTGCGACTTTCCCGACGCCGATGTAAAGCTCCAGGATCGTCATTGCTGGGATGACGAGCGGAATGTTCGCCGCTTCGAGCTCACGCTCTTTGGCGAGTGCCGCCTCGTTCTCGTCGATGATATCGAGAACGTAGCTGGTATCGACGATCACTCGAACCGCTCCGCGACCCGACGGGCTTCGTCGTGATCACGCTCGTCGGCAGCCTCGATCGCATCGCGCATCTCCTGGGTTTGCTCGTCGTCGAAGACGTCCGCGAGTTCGCTCAGCGACCGACCACCGATGAGCCGTTCGACCGCATCACTAAACGTCTCGTCCTCCTGCTTCGCTGCCCGAACGCGTTCGTAGACGTCGTCGTCAAGCCGGATCTGATGCGACATCCCTGTCAACGACGTTGACGCCCTGGCTACTTCACTCCCGCGGCGTCCTCTCGAACTGCCGACCCGCTCCCGCTCGGATTACGGGCGCTCCTCAAGTAGCGTCTCGCGATGGTTCCGGACCGTGGTCGGCGTAACGCCTGCGACGTCTGCCACTTTGGTCTGTGTGAGCCGATACTCGGCCTCTTGAGCCGCGTGATAGAGGCAGGCCGCCGCGAAGCCCGGCGGGGACGCTCCCTGTGCGATGCACTCGTCCTCGGCGTGTTCCGCGGGCGTCCGCGCACGTCGTTGGACCCTCTTGGGAACGTCGAGGTCGGAGGCGAGACGTGGGAGGTACGCGTGGGGCTGCATAGGTTTCGCTGGAAGGCCGAGTTCCTCGTTCAGCGTCGCGTAAGCGTTGGTCACGCAATTCTCACCGACGCGTGCGGCCTCAACGACGTCCGCGAGTGGCAGTGAGCGCCCGTTATACCGGCAGGCAGCGTAGACGCTTGCGGCCGCCACCGCCTCGATCGACCGCCCCACGAGGAGGTCCTCAGACTGGGCACTCCGGAAGAGCTTGCACGCCTGCTCCTGAAGCGGGTTGTCGACGTCGAGGACGCTCGCGATCCGTTGCACCTCTTCGAGTCCATGCCTGAGGTTTCGCTCCTGTTTGGAACGGAACCGACCCCGTTTTTGCTCGCGACGTAGTCGGCCGAGCTGTCGACGCTTCTTTGTCGAGAGTGCGTTTCCCTTTGCGTCGCGCCGCCGTGAGCGGGGCGCCCGTTCGCTCCGTCTCCTCCTCGTACACCGGCTCGCCGCTATAGTCGATTGCGTGCTCCGCTAAGACGAGCCCGCACTCCTCACAGACTGTCTCCACCGCGTTCGTCGCCACCCGGCCATCGCACTCCGGGCAGCCGCTCGTTTGGTCGTCAGTCTGAACGTTCTCGTCGAAGCCGTTCGCGTCAATCTCTTTCGAAGCCATCCTGATCACGAGGAGTCCCTCGAACGCGCTGCTCTGCTGGACCCCTCACCCCTATCGGGGCGACAAAACTGCGGTGGAGAGTGCAACCAGACTTAACCAACACTTGGTCTGTCTTTAGGTGTGACGTTGGTTAGTAGTCCCGCCAAAAGCTTCGGAAACGGTAGAGGGGTGGCTCCGAGTCTAAGAAGTCAACCATGATATCCGTAGTGTGACAGTCGCCTCGCATTACTCTTTCCCGCGTGTAGAATCGGGAGACATGAGCGGGATGGCGGTCGGCGAATATCTCGGTGCTTCTTGAACGACACGCGCAGACGGCTATCGGCGAGTCAGAAGCGATGAAACGATTTCCTTGTTTGGCAGCACTACCAGAATGGCACAAATGAGAAGCGCGAACGCGAGCAGTCCGCTTCCGACCCATAACCGAGCATCAGTGTACTGGAAAACCTTCCAGAGACCATAGGCGAGAGCAGGAAAACCCGAGAGAACGAAGATCGCGTAGGGGAGATAGCGCTTGCCGATTCGCCGGAAGAGGATCCGTCTCGCTTTGGCACTCTCCTTCGCGGCAACAGCGTTCGCAAGCTTCGTCTCTGCACGTCGCCGCTCCGTTATGGCTTCCTCGGCCTCTTTCAACGCCTTACTCGCTTGTTCGATGTGCTCCACATTCTCTGCTGAGAGATCGGTTAGCTGCTCACGGAGGTCAGTCGACGGTGTCTCGTTGAGCTCGTCCCCACCGAGCGAGAACCATGAGGGTGATTCGGGGTCCTGATCCCAACTTGGTTCGTCCGTCATTGTTCACATCGTCCTCTCGTCAAGTCATCCAATACGGGCTGAAGGCTACCCATGGAACCGGTTACGGTGTGGTGAGAGATAGGTTTGTTTCGTCGGGGAGCCTCGAAAATATCGGAAGAGGAGGGTCATCGAACCGCCGTTGTAACAGTCGAATTCCCACGAAGGGTTATTTACCTACGCCGTTCGCAGACAGTCACCATGGCTCAGCAGTCGATGAGCATCATCGACGCCGTCGACGACCTCAATGAGAGTATCTTTCTCCCGGCGATCCAGCGCGAATTCGTCTGGGACGCCGACCAGATCGTTCGATTGTTCGATTCGGTGATGCGGGAGTATCCGATCGGTTCGTTCCTCGTCTGGAAGCTGAAGGGCGACGCGGCGGCCGACCAAATCAAGTATCGTTTCGTCCGCCACTACATCGAGGACAGCGTCTATCCGGAAAGTCCAGATTTCGACCAGCTCGACCACCACAATCCGAAGGTCCCTGTCCAGGAGGAAACAACCCTTCCGGATACACAACGACTCGTCCTCGACGGCCAACAGCGACTGACCGCGTTCTACATCGGCCTCCAAGGGTCGTTCACGGAGAAGCGGAAGTTCGCACAGTACAAGAACCCGAACGCGTGGACGCAGAAGCAACTCTACTTGAATCTCTTCTCCGACCCGGAGCAGGAACTTGAGGACGAGCTTGGCCTTCGATACGAATTCATGTTCAAGAAGGAAGCGCCCGAGCCCACCGAGGACGCCTACTGGTTCCCGGTGAGTGAGATCCAGGGCGCGGACACGGCGGTGGACGCGATGCAGATGACCGACGACCTCAGGATAGAGGACTTCCCAAAGGAGAAGCGCTACGACGCGCAGCAGAACCTCCACACACTATTCGCGGCGCTCGCGGATGACGCCCGGATCCAGTACCACGAGGAGACAACTGAGGACCAAGAACGCGTCTTGGACATCTTCGTCCGGACGAACGAGGGTGGGACGCCGCTCAGCAAATCGGAGATCCTCCTCTCGATGGCGACGGCAAGATGGACGGAGTCGGAGTCCGAGAGCGAGAGCCTCAACGCTCGCGAGGAGATCACGAGTTTCGTCGACCGTCTGAACCAGTACCATGAAGAAAAGGGGTTCTCGTTCAGTACCGACTTCGTGCTGAAGTCGCTGCTCGTCCTCTCGGACCTCCCACCGGAGTACCGGATCGCGAACTTCACGAACGCGAATCTGGGGCAGATGAAACGCGAGTGGCTCGAGACGACCATCCAAGATGATATCCTCGCTGCACTCGACCTCGTCGTCGAGTTCGGACTCGATAGCCAGAGTCTGACGAGCTCGAACGCCCTCATCCCGATCGCCTACTACATCCACCACCACGATCCCGACCTCTCCTGGGAGTCGAAGGCCGGGAGTGAGAACCGGCGACGGGTCCACTACTGGCTCACTTCCGCGCTCCTCAATGGGACCTTCAACTCACGGCCGGACGAGGTGCTACAGGACGCCCGCGAGGCGATCCAGGAATCCGGCGGTGAGTTCCCGCTCGAGGAGATACACCATCAGATGCGTGGACGCGGGAAGGTCGTCGGATTCAGCCCGGACGTCATCGAGTCGCTGCTCGACGAGACGACGTACCGCTCCCAGAAGTCGTTCCTCCTGCTCTCGCTCCTCTACTACCCCGAGCCGGTGAAACAGAACGTCACCTACCAGCGCGACCATATCTTCCCGAAGAGCGTCCTCGACGTCGAGACGCTCGTCGACGAGTACGGGCTCTCGGTGGAGACCGCCCAGCGCTGTGAGAACCGCCGTGACGTCGTCGCGAACCTCCAACTGCTGACGCCGAACGAGAACGCAGAGAAGAGCGACGTTGACTTCGAGGAGTGGATCTCGACACGTACGGACGAGTACTACGAGCGACACCTGATCCCGACCGAGGAACGACTCCACCGCATCGAAAACTTCCCCGAGTTCGTCGAACGCCGCGAGCAGCTGATCCGTGAGAACGTCTCTGAGAAGTTCAGTAACTTCGAGTAGCGTTCCGGGCCGAGGACGAGTTTCCGCTGGACAGCCCCGAGTACGGGTAGGAGTGTCGGTTCTGCGACTACCGCCACCGGTGTGGCCAGAGCGACGAAGCGTACTCCGACGAGGGGGCGCGAGGGTCCTGCTCGGGTTCCCCGATTACCCCCGTGAGCAGGTCGTTGAGACCAGCAAATATCCCACCTGCGGTACGGGAAGCCCCGCCGTTTACCGTGGGGAGGATGTCACCAAAGCATTATGCCAACCTTCTTTATGTAGTCGGTTGAGTTACAGGTATGGTTCGATGTCCTGATTGCAGACATCAGAGCGAGGCGTCCGGCGAGTGGCTCGTGACAGTTGAGGAAGAGGAGGCGACTGCAACGCTCGTCGTTTGTCCGAGCTGTGGCACCGTGCTGGGTGGGGGGAATCGTAACGCTGACGCACACAACGCCCAAACCACCAGCGAAGGGTCTGTATCGTGGCCGATGGCTGCTGGCGGGCCGAAGCGGACCGGGTTCAAGCCCGAAGCGGTTGGACCGCGGGGGCCAGTTGAAGTCGACTGGGATCGCCACGAGGGGGGATGGGTCCGGGAGGCGCCAGCTCTGGTTGATGGAACGCTGTACGCAGTCACCTCCACCTCCAGTACCAACGCTACGCATGTCACGGCATACGACATTACGGACGGGGGCGAACAGTGGCGTAGAGAGATAGAGGGCGAGATCACCGGTGCGCCGGCAGTCGGAGAAGGAACTGTTTATTTGGGTGATAGTACCGGGACACTGTACGCGTTCGACGCGAGCGATGGGGCGCCACAGTGGACGGTCGAACTCACTGAGTCGGATTCAAGTCTCACATCACCGGCGGTTGCCGACGGTCAGGTCTACGTCACGAGTGGGGAGGCAACGGCCCACGCGATCGACGCGGGCGACGGCAGTGAGAACTGGACTGTCGAGATGTATATTGACAGTTACATGTCGGCAGCGGCAGTCGACGATGGAGTTGTCTACGTGAGCGGGAGCGCGGGATCGGTTTACGCGCTCGATGCGGACGACGGCAGCGAAATCTGGCAGTTCGAGACAGAATGGGGAAGGCCTCACACGCCGGCCGTCGACGGGGGGATCGTCTACATCGGAAGTCAGGACGGGTACGTGTACGCGCTTGACGCCGCCGACGGGGCCAAGCAGTGGCGGTTCGATACGGGGTCGGAGGCCTTCGCTGCATCCATCGCCGACGGAACGGTCTTCGCCGGGAATTCAGATGGTGTACTCCACGCGCTCGATGCCGCCGATGGGACTGAACAGTGGTCGTTCGAAGCGGATGGCAGGCTCTCGGCGGCCCCGGCAGTAACTGCAGAGACCGTCTACATTGGGAGCAGTGACAACACCATGTCTGCACTCGACAGAGCGTCGGGTCGTCAGCAGTGGGCGTTCGAGACCGGAGATAGGATTGCTGGCTCAGCTGTCATTGCGGATGGCACGGTCTACTTCGGGAGCATCGACAAACACATCTACGCACTCTCGGACTGAGAGTTGCAGCAGGCCCGCTGTGACGCTCTCAGCCGTTCAGCCGTCCGACGATACAGTCTCACGGACGTCTTCCAAATCCCGCTTGAACAGTATCGTTGAGTCGTACCGCGCTGCGGGGTCACGGCTGAGTGCCTGCATCAGGACGTCGTCGAGTTCTGTCGGGAGCGCGGAGCGGGCGACGCTCGGTGGCGTGACGTCGCTCTCGAGTCACTGGAAACCGCGGCGCTCGTCGGTCGTCGACTCGCTCCGGAGTCGGTCGACGGCTACGAGTACGTCGTCGCGAGTGACTGCGACCGAGTCACGCTCCTCGCGCTCGAACGACGCAACGGCGCGCTCGAGGGCTTTCCGGCAGACGGTCGCGACGTCGGCGCCGGAGAAGCCGTCAAGCTCGAGGTCGGCGAACCAGTCGGCGGACACCGAGCCCTCGAGCGGGAGGTTGGCGGCGTGGACGTCGAATATCTCGCGTCTGCCGTCCGCGTCCGGCGGGGGAACCTCGATGAAGGTGTCGAAGCGCCCCGAGCGGAGGACGGCCGGGTCGATGTGGTCGAGTCGGTTCGTCGCGGCCAGGACGATAACGTCTTTGAGCGCTTCGAGGCCGTCGAGCTCCGAGAGAAGCGTGTTGACGAGGTCGTTCTTGAACTCGTTCCGCCCGCTCGCGCGGTCCGGGGCGAGCGAGTCAAACTCGTCGAAGAACACCACGCTGGGCGCGTGCTCGCGTGCGGCACCGAAGAGCTCGCGGAGTTCGCGCTCGGACTCGCCGACGAGTGGTTGCTCTATCTCCGGGCCCTTCACCGAGAGGAAGTGATAGTCGAGCTCGTTCGCGACGGCCTTCGCCAGCATCGTCTTCCCGTTCCCCGGCGGACCGTGCAGGAGGATGCCCTGCCCGACCGAATAGCCGGCCTCGCGGAAGGTGTCGCTGTGCTCGACGGGAATCGTGGCCGCTTCACGGAGCCGCCGTTTCTCCGCGTCGAGACCGCCGACGTCCCGAAACGAAACGTCGGGGACGTCCGGCTCGAACGACTCCTCGTCGCGCCCGAAGTCGAAGAAACCGTCATCGGTGTCGTCGAATCGCTCGGCGCCGACGATGTCGACCGCCGACTGGATGTCGCGCGGGTGGATCGATACCGGGTCGGTGTCGCTGGACGCTCGGGAGCGCTGGATCGCACGCCGGACGGCGGTCTCGGACTCCGCGACCGAGAGGTCGCGCACGTCAAGGTCCGCGAGTCGGTCGGCGTTGTCGAGGGTGACGACGCCCGCGTCGCACGCGTCTCGGAGGGCGGTCTCGACCACGCTACGCCGGTAGGTCTCGTCGGGGTCCGGGACCTCGACGACGACCTCGAAAAGCGTGTCGTTACTGCTCAAGTCGACATCGTCGTCGCTCGCAGTCGCGACGACGAGGACGCGGTCGTCGCTCGCCCGCACCGTGTCGAGATGCCGCTCGAGGTGCGCGTACTCGTCCTCGTCGAAGGCGTACTCGTCGAGGCAGTCGAGGACGACGACGCTGGGTTCGCGCTCGCGGGCCTTGCGGAGCGCCGCCTCGACGGTGCTCTCGGCGTCCATGAAGCCCGAGGTAACGGTGTCGACGAAGACGAACGTGTACTCGGCCCCGAACGCGCCGGTGAGGGCGTCGGCGAGCTCGCCCGTCGGGGCCTCCTCAGACGCGCCGAAGAGGAGCACGGACGTCGTCCCGTATCGCTCGTAGTCCGCGGTTTCGACCACGCGGCGTCGCAGCCGCGCTTTCGTCTCGTCATAGCTCGCGACGGCCTCGAGCGTCCCGAAGGACTCGTCCGTCACTGTCACGTCCTCGATGCGATCCTCGTCCGACTCGTCTGCGCGCTCGTCGACATCGTCGAAGTCGTCGATCACGACGGCCACCTCGCGCTCCGGGAGACGTGCGGGCGTGATTGACGGTGGGAGACTCGCACCATCTGGGGTGTCCGTACGCTGAGCGTCCGCGTTCTTGAACGTGTCTCCTCCGGACGCGAGTGTGGTCGGCGCGCCGAGCGCGCGTGCGACCCCGCCAGCCCTGCCCCCGAAACGCTGAAGCGCCACGCCCGTGGTACGTGTTCGTGTGCCGCTCTCAGCGGACCCTGATCTCCTGCCGGTCCTCGACGTCCGCGCGTTGAACCCGTACGACAGGCGCGAGGTGCTGGCGCTCTGGGAACGCCGGGTCGACCTCGACCTCAAGAACACCCTCGGGTTCGTGTTCGACGACGAGGCGGACGCCTACGCGCTCGCGATGACGCTATCCGGTCGGCGAGACGAACGCGCTGTTCCACGCTAGCGTCGTCGCCGAAGAGTGGGAGGGCCGCGGGCTCGGCTTGGAGCTGATGCGGCTCCGCGTCGAGATGGTTCGCGAGGCCGCGGACGCCGCGTTCGGGAAGGCGTAGCTCCGTCCGGAGCACGTCGACTCGTCCGTCCTCTTCGAGAAGCACCGCTTCGAGCGCCTGGAGACGCTCGAGCGCGGCTACACCGAAGCAGACCGGGGCGCGCCCGAGTCGTGTCGGTGCTCGGCGGCCGTGTACGCGATCACGTTCGACGACACGTAGCTTGACATCCTCTCACCCCTGAAGGGGTGGGCTTCCGCTCGCTACGTGTCACTCACCGTGTCTGCCCGGAAACGGTATCCGTGCGTCCGTTGTACGCCCTCGCAGTTCGATGCTCCGCGCGTTCGATTCGCGTCAGCCAGCAGGTGCCGCCGCGAGAGAGGTGTCCGTCCGGTCGCTCGCCGATGCCGCGTGAGTGGCCGGCCGCGCCGGCGACCGTTCGACGTCGGACGCGGGTCGCGCGCGCGACCACCGATCCGAGCGTGACGCTGGCGACCGCCGTCGACCTCCTGGCGCACGTCGGCGCGACGTCCGCGACCGACGAGGCGGTTGATGCGGGCGTTCGCTCGCTCACCGCCGCGACTCCCACGATCGCTCCCGCGGTGGTGTCGCGGCTCGCAGCCCTGATCGACGCCCGCCTGGACCGGGCTTCCCCCTCGCTCTCCGGGACCGCCGTCTCGCTGCTCTGCGACCTCGTCGCCGCGAACCCCCGAACCGTCGAATCGAGCGCGGAGACGCTCCGTCGTCTCGACCGACTCGGAAGTGTCGACCGACGCATCGACGCTCTCATCGCGACCCTTGGGCGAGCGCGACCGAGCGCGCTTGCATCACTCCTCGATGTCGTGACCGCAGAGGACACCGCCGGCCACGGCATTCGCCCGGCGCGCGGGTGGGCGCTCGCCGGCGCCGCGCGCGCCTGCCCCGATGCGTTCACGGACAGCGTCGACGTGCTCCGGACGACCCTTATTCGCAGTGAGCCATCCGACAGGGCGGAGGCCGCGCGTCGACTCGGCGTCGTCGGCCTCGTCGCCCCGACACTGGTTGCACCCGCGATTCCGGCCCTTGTCGACGCGAGCACGGCACCGACGGGATCCGTTCGGAGCGCCGCGATCGAGGCACTCGGACGGATCACCGGAACCGAGCGGGCGTCCGACGGACGCTTCGGCCATCCGGCCGACGACCTCGACCCCGATCTGTTCGACGCACTCGACGCGGCGCTGTGGAGCGAGGATACCGCGGTCGCGGCGACGGCACTTGGTCGCGTCGGCGCGGCCGAGACGGGGTGGAGTTCGCGCGTCGCGGCGACGCTCTGCGTTCGTCTCCGCGAGTGCGACGAGCACGAAACCGAGACGACGAAGGCGCTCATCGACGCGCTCGGCGACGTCGTCCCCGACACGTCCTACGACGGGTTCGCCGTGCGACGCTGTCTCGACGTCGTCGACGACGCGAGTGAGGAGCGCACGCTGGACGCGGCGTACGCGGTGCTGGAGGCGTGTGCCGGTAGTGACCACCTCACGTCGTCAACACGGCGGGCGGTCCGGTCGGCGCTCGCGGTGGCGATTAATCCGTCCGAGACGCCCGTCCGCGGGGCGGCCTTCGAGGCCGTCGATGCGTGGCTCCGGGCGACCGAGACGCCGGGCGAACTCGCGGACGCGCTCTACGAGCGACTCACCATCGTTGACAGCCCCCCAGAGGGCGTGATCGGCGTGCTCGACGCCATCGAAGCGACACCCGTCGTTCGCGAGCGCCTCCGGGCGGCGTTCGCCGACCGCGACACCAGCAAGGCGGCGGCGCAGGTGATCTGCCGGCACGACGACCCCCGGGTCCGCGCAGCACTGGTGGCCGAACTGGTCGCGGACGGTATGAGCGCGCTCCGGGACGGCGAGCGCCGCGAGCGCCCCGAGAAGACCGGGCTATTCGCCGTCGACGCCCACCTCACGGACGAACAGCGCGCGTACACGGCCGCGATCGAGACGGTCGCAGAGGACGCCCCCGAGGCGCTAGCACCCCATGCGACCGCGCTCGCCGACCTCGTTGTCGACGAGGCGGTGTCGTCGTCACAGCGGCTCCTTCGCGCGTTGGCGGACGTCGCCACGAACGATCCGGAAGCCTTGCGGCCCGCTCACACGGTCTTGGAGGAGCGTCTCGCCGACGGTGCGGTGTCGAGCGCGGCCGCCGCCTCTCTGTTGACGATTGTCGCGGCGACGCGGCACGACGGGGAGGCGACCGACTGGGACGAGCTGCTCGGTAGCTACCGTCACGCTGATCTCGGCGGGGCGTTCGGCGCCCTCGGAACCACCGCGCCCCGGTTCGCGCTCGCGTCCGCGCCGGTTCACGCGGCGCGACTGCAGGCCGACGATGCGCACGGGCGTGTCGGGTCGTGGCTGCACCAGTTGCCCCCGCTCGTACGAACGGACGCCCGGTTCGCGCCCGCGATTCCACGACTGGTCGTGCCGGCGTTCCGGGCGACCGATGAGTGGGTGCGACGGGACGCCGCCGCGGTGTTCGCGGACCTCGCAGCCAGCGTTCCGGAACAGGGTCGACGGTTCCGGGCCGAACTCGAAGCAGCGTCCTACGACACCGACCGGCGCGTCAGCGCACGCGCGCTCAAAGCGTTCGGCGCCGTCGATGGCCCGGAACGCGACGCCGTTCTCGACTACGCCAGCGCCCACCCCGATCCCCTCGTTCAGGAGGCTGCCGACACCCCACTAGCGAGCCCACTCGAGACGGACGCAGACACCCTCGACATTCCCGAGTACCGGCAGCGACGGGTCGCGAGGCGTCTCAGCCGGGCGAGCGCTCCGGGGGGCGACGGCCGCGCGCTCGACGCGGTGGCCGAGGTGGCGTCCGGGGACGAGCGACCGGTCGTCGCTCGCCTGCTCGCCGATTCGGACCCGGTCGTGCGAGCGCTCACCGCGAGCGCCGTCCCGGCACTCCCGACCGGCGACCGGTGGACGCGCGCGGCCGTCCGCGGAGAACTCGGGGACTTGGTGGCGAGTGGGACACCGCTCGAACGCCGCTGGGCCGCCGACGCGCTCGGCCGACTCGGACGGCGTCACCCGGAGACCGCGCGGGAAGCGGCCGCCCACCTCGCCGCACACTTTCCGGCGACCGACGCGGAGACGCGGATGGTGTTCGCGGGTGCGCTCTCTCGACTCGGACGCATCGATCCGGGCGCGCTCGCACCTGCAGTTCCGGACCTCGTGGCGTGCTGTGACGCCGACGAGACGACGCTGCGACTGCTGGCCGCCGACGCGCTTACTCGTGCTGTTCCCGGCGACGTGGCCAGCGTCCCGACCGCGACCGACGCGGCCGTCCGCCTCGCCAACAGCGACCTGCCGCGACTCGCCCGTCTGGGAGACACGCTCCTTCAGACGCTCGCCGCAACCGATCCCGAGACGCTCACCGGCCATGTTGAGACCCTGATCGACGACGGTCTCTCCACGACCGCGCTGTCGCTCGTCGCCGCCGAGTTCCCCGACGCCGTCCGGCCGCACGAAGATGCGATCGCCGACCGGGGGAACGGTCGAGCGGTCCGCCGAACCCTCGCTCGCCTCCACTCTACTGCTTACCCGGAGTTACTCTCCGAGCGCGCCACCGACCCCGACGCCACACTCTTCCCCGCCCGCACCGAGGATACGCCCGTGGCGACGGGAGGGCCGCCCGAGTTCGACGTGTTCGTCACCTATCTCGTCACGGTTCCCGATCCCGATCGTCGCAACGCCGCCCTCGATTGTCTCTTCTCAGGCGCGGTCACCGGCGCGGCGCTCACCGAGACCTTCGCCGCGCTCCGCGAGCGCTGCGCGTCGGACGACGACGCCGTCCGACAGGGCGCGATCACGTCTCTCCGCGCGCTCCTCGGTCGCGTCGAGCGCGCCGACGTCGACGGCGATACCGCCGCCTCGACGCTGCGTGCACTCCAGGCGCGCGCGAGCGCTGACTCGTGGCGCGAGCGCAGCGACGCCCTCGCCGGCATCGCAGCGCTCGTCGCGATCCGACCGGACATCGTTCACGACGACCGGGCGCTCGTCGAGACGCTCCTCGAGGCGCTCGGCGACGAGCGTGAGTGGCCGCGCCGACACGCCGCCCGCGCCCTCGGCCACCTCCCCGAGGCGATATCCTCGTCGAGCGATCTCTCCGACGTCCTTCGCTCGCTCGCTGACGGTGGTCGGACCGACCAACGCGGCGCCGCCCTCGCCGTCGGCCGCGTCTGTCCCGCGGGCCTTTCGGTCGTCGAGGCGTTCGCGCTCCTCGACTCGCTGACGACTGCGTCCGACCGCTGGGTCCGCCGCTATGCCGTCGAGAGCGCGGTCCGCATCGCGGACCACCTGCGGGATGTTGCGGACTGATGGGAGCGAAAGTGGCGCAAAGACTACCACCGAGACCGCACATGTCTCGAGCATGACCGACTCACGAACGGGGCCGGCACACTGTCCGTTTGACCCATCAGCCACGGACGTCGACGGTGTCGTGATACGTGTCCCGAGTCGACGCGACGGCGACCCGAGCACTCGACGGCGACGGGTCGAACACGCGCCCGCTCTCGAAAAAACGCGTGCAGTCGGGCTGGAGGTCTAAGCTGACATGCACGAGATCGACACGCAGACGCTCGAACACGAGGCCGTCGTCGGGCGAACGTCGACGACGGTCGTTCACCGCGCCAGCGCCACCGGGGTCGACAGATCGGTCGCGGTGAAGCATCCCGCCCGGCACGGGACGCTCTCCAACGACGTCATCCAACGGTTCCAGAACGAGGCCGAGCAGTGGGCACGACTCGACGACCACCCCAATGTCGTCGACGTCGTCGGCTGGGGGTTCGACACGCTTCCGTGGCTGCGCGACGGGGCGCCGCTCCCGTGGATCGCAATGGAGTACCTCGACGGTGGTGACCTCCGGAGTAGTCAGGGAGCGATAGACGTCGACCGGGGGCTATGGACCGCGAAACGCGTCTCCGATGCGATCTGGCACGCGCACGGCTACGGCGTCGTCCACCTCGACCTGAAGCCACAGAACGTCCTCTTCGAGTCACGTAGCGACGAGTGGGACGTCCCAAAGGTCGCGGACTGGGAGCTCTCCCGCTCGCTACTCGAGGGATCCGACGACGTCGGCGTCACGACACCGCGATACAGCGCGCCGGAGCAGGTACGTGAGGGCGTGAGCGATAAGCGGACGGATCAGTTCCAACTCGGCGTCGTCCTCTACGAGCTGTTCACCGGAGAGTACCCGTTCGTCTCGGATCCGACGTCCGTCCCGGAGAAGACGCTCACCGACGCCATTGTGGAGGCCGACCCGACGCCGCCGAGCGAGGTCGACCCCACGCTCCCCGAGGCACTCGACGACGTGCTGTTGCGCGCGCTCGCCAACGATCCCGACGATCGATACGAGGCGGTGCTTGACCTGCGGCGCGCCTTCGACGCCCTCGAAGGCAGAGTGGCTGACTCGGACGCGGCCGCGAGCGACGGTGTGTCGGAACGAATCGTCCCCGGAACGGGCCTCGGTATTACGGACGAGGCCGGAACCGACTCGGGACATGAGGTTCGCGACGACGAGGGCGAGTCGGCCGTCGACGAGGCGGAGAACGAGCCGTCCGAGAGTGACGCATCGGCGAGCGCGGCGACGACGGCCGACTCGGAGAACGAGGCGGGCGAGGCTGACGCGACGGTCGGTTCGGACGAGGTGGCTGCGTCGGACACGAGAGTCGCCTCGGACACGACGGCCGCATCGGAGCCGGCGGCTAGCTCGGGGATGACGACCGATGCGAATCCGTCGGGGACGCCGGTGGATTCGGCGACACCCGATGAATCGGCCGTCGTGACGTCGACCCGCGACGCCGACGAGTCGTCTGCGGACGCGGGCTGGTTCACGCCGAGCGCCTACCCGGAGGTCTCTCGACGCGGTCTCGCGGCCGCGATCCGCGCAGAAGAGGAGCGTCCGGACGCGTCCTCCATCAAGGACGGCCTTGAGCGGGCGGTCGAGCGGCAGTCGCTCTCCTCGGCGCTGGCGAAATTCGAGGAGGACTAGCGGATTCGCTCCGAGACGAGCGCCTCGACGCGGAGGATTCGCGGACGCGTACGCTCGACGAGAACGATTATCGCCGCCGCCGCGACTGCGTCACTCAGCCGCCGCAGGAAGGCGGCGGTGGACTGCGTCTCCCCGGCGTCGACGACGTCACCCACCTGGCCGTTTGACGGCAGCAAGCCCATCCGAACGTCAGTCGAGGGCGCGCGCTGCGCGCGTAGGTCCACGAGAGCGTCGATGGGGTCGACCCCCGATTCGAGCGCGTAGTACTCGACGAGCGCCTCGACGCCGTCGGCGAAACTCTCGACCGCGAGCTGTTCGCGTCCCGATACCGAGTCCGCGTAGGACCGGAGGTGGGCGGCGAGTTCGATCGCCGTCGCGCCCTGGCCCGGGATCTCGTCGCTAAATTCGGAGTCGAATTTCTCTCCGAGATGGCTGATCGTTTGGTCGAGCCCCTGTAGGAACCCCCCGGAGATCGACGTCGGCGCGACGTTCTTCGAGCACAGCTCCGCGCCGTCGTGCAACAGCACGCTCGCGATCGCGCGCGACTCGGCGGTATCGAGGAGGTTCTCGATGACTTCGGGGTACTGATCGCCTAACGCGTCCGGGTTGTGCTCGGCGACCTTCAGGAGACCGTCTATCACGTTCAGCCGTATCTCGATGTCTTCCGACTCAAAGCCGCCGCGTTTGAGGAGTTCGACGAGGCGGGGGACCTCGGTGATGAGCGTATCGACGTCAGCTTCCGGATACCGCTCGGCTTCAGCGAGCAAGTCCTCGGCGTCGGGCGAGTCAGAGCTGTCTGACATGTCGCCAGATTAGTCGCGACGAGCAAAAGCGTTGGCCGCCCGGCGTGATCGTCAGACGCACTCTTCCTCCGCGCTCGTGTCGGGAGATGGCGTGACTCTTCCTAGGGTGTTTGACCGGTCGGGTGGACGCGACGAACCTTTACTACGTGGAACGTATATCGGGGCGTGAATGTTCGACTCAGTCTCGACCGCCGTCGAGACGCTGGCGGCCGAGTACGGAGATCACCCGGACGCGCGGCCCGCCGTCTCTCTCGCCCCGTTCTTCGAGGCGGCGCTCGCCGACACGACGCCGCGGCGAGCGGTCGGCGCGAGTCGCGAACCGCTCTTCCGGGCGCGCGTCGAACGCCTCGACGGACTGCAGGATCACGCCCCGGGAATCGCGCCGTTCGACGACGTGCGCGAGCGACTCGTCACAGTCGCGAACGACGAGACGCTCGATGGAGGTCGTCGCGCGTCCCACCTCGACTACTGCGACGACCTCCTCGCGTTCGCCGCGCTCGCCGGCGACCTCGCCGAACGCTATCCGGATGTTTCGCTCGAAACCGCCGTCGACGCGCTCGACACCGCGGCCGGCGCGTTCGCACGGGGTGACCTGCGGGACGGGCACGCGGCGCTACTTGAGACGGCGGAGGCCCTCGCTCCGCTCGCAGCGCTCGTCCGGCGTGTCGACGCCCTCCGGACCCGTCTCGAGTCTGTCCCCGAACCGCAGTTCGGTACCGCAGCGTCGACACTTGACGAGCGCCTCCAGCGGGCGGTCGCGGCGCGCGACGCCGAGCGCGTCGTCGACATCGCGCAGGACATCGCGTCCGTCACGGATACCGAGTGGACCCTCGGGGACCTCCGGACGTGCTCACACCGAGAATTCGAGGTGCTCGTCGCCGATGTCTGGTCCGACGGTGGCTTCGACGCCCGCCCGACGAAGTACGTCCAAGACTACAACGTCGACGTCGTCGTCGAGGCGAACGGCGACACGGAGCTGATCCAGGCCAAACAGTATGCGCCCGACAACCGCGTCGGCGTCGAAACGGTACAGCGGACCGCCGGCCTCATCGTGGAGTTCGACGCCGACGCGGTGTACGTCGTCACGAGCTCCGAGTTCACATCGAACGCGGAGACGAGCGCCAAGCGGATGACCGAGAACGTCACACTCGTCGACGGCGAGCGACTCTGCGACCTCCTCAACGCCTCCAACCTCGTTCCACCGCTCTCCTGAGACGGCGCGATAGCAACTGTGCACGAGCAACATGGTGTTTATAGAATTTTTCGGGCGAAAACCACGACTAAAGTCGTGGGTAGCTCAAGCGAGTTGCTCAAGGAAGTCGTCGAGGGTCTGCATTATGGGACGAACGTCACGGAACCGGTCTTCTGGATTTCGCTGTAAGCACTTCATCACGAGTGAGTCGACTGCTGATGGAATACCGGGTCGGATACGCGACGGTGGGTCAGGTTCCTCCGTGAGAGCAACTTCTGTGCTCCGACCGAACGGATGCTCACCGGTGAGTAGCATATAGATAATGATGCCGAGCTGGTACACGTCGATCCGTTTCTGGAGTTCCGGATCGACGTCCGCCGTGTGCTGCTCCGGGGCGGCGTACCACGGGGTGTAGTCGCCGATCGTCTCGTGCCGTTCGAGCAGCACCGTTGCAGTCCCCCAGTCGCCAACCTTCGGAACATCCCACGACCCGCTAACCGTCTGAAACAGTACGTTCTTCGGCTTGACGTCTTGGTGTGCGACCCCCCGCCCGTGTGCGGAGTCGAGTCCGGCCGCGATACAGTAGGCGATCCAGAGAACGTGTTTCAACGAGGTGATTTCGCCACGCTGTAGTCGGGTACCGAGATGCCCGCCGTCCATGTACTCCATCGCAATCCACGGCTGGCCATGGCTAACGCCGTAATCGAACAGGGAGACGACGTACTGGTCGTCGGCGAACGTCGACCAGTTCTCGGCTTCGGTGAGTGTACGGGGGAGTGACTGCCCGACTGTCTCCTCCTTCGGGAGTTTGATCGCGACGGGGACCTCTCCAGGGAGTGTCTTCTTGTACACTTCACTCTTCGCGCCGACCCCGATGCGCTCTGAGCGCTTGAACTCGGCGTCGTCTACAAACTCGGAAAGCGACTGCGTGATCGTCGCTGGATCCGGTATCTCTCTGGGGATGCCGGTCTCCTCAGTCATGTCGTAACGTCACCTCTTCACCGTCGACAGCTAAGTAGCCGCTCTCGCAGTCCGGGCAGAGGTCACCGCGGTTCGTGTCATCCCGGTCAAACTCCGTGCCACAGTTCGCACACTCATAGCATTGAATTTCTGTACTGGACACCGATGGGTTTTTCGGCGTTTTCTGGTCTGAAATCGGTGCTTCCTGCGTACTCATGGCTATGTCTACCTTATTACCGGTCGGGGCAGAGAACCACTGATAGAGCATCATAAGCAGCAGGCCTAAGCAGGGGCCATAAGCCAGAGAAAACCAATTAACATCTATACCCATACTCGAAAGTGTAAATAAAGAGGCGGACGACATCAGCGCGCAAATTATCCCGATAATCAGACCGGATAGGACAGCAGACCAATCCTCACTGGAGACGTTGGATCGAGTCCAGATGTATATTCTGTCGAATTTAGATGTAATTGCAGCGCTAATGAAGATCTCGACAGTCACAGATAAAAGGACACTCATTCGCAACGTTCAGCCTATACTTCTCGATTATAATAACGGTTGGTGATGTCCCCTAGAGGTCGTTGACTTGGGTCGCAGCCGTGAGCGGGACGCCACGAGAATGTCTCCACATAATTAAGTGAGCCGAGCGGATAGCCGGAGTCGATGAAGGCGACGATCAGCCCCGCTGATCCCGAGGCCACGACGAGCGTGACCGTCGAGGACGAGGCGGTGCGGGTCTTCTGCGACCACGGCCGCATGTACGAGGTTGTCGCGAAGCGGGGCGAGGAGGTGATTCCGCTGGGCGTGCAGGACGCGGGCGTCTCGCGCGAGTTCGACGACGCGGGCGAACCGGGCTACGTCGAGTTCTACCGCGAGGACGACCAGCTGTACGTGCGCGACGCCGGGTCGGGGAACGGCGCCGTACAGCGGAACGCGTTCGGTGAAATCGACCTCTCCGACGGCGAGCCGTCGCTGCTCACGGGCGACTGCACCATCGGGCTCGGGAACTACATCGCGGACCTCGACGTCGAGCGAACGTCACGAGACCAACAGTACAGCACCGAACTGCACGTCGAGGTCGAGCGCGCGCGACGCGGGACGTCCGCGATTCCCTACAAGGCCGACCTCGTGGAGAAGATCAGCGACGTCCGACCCGTCGACGAGGTGGAGAGCGAGATGAAAGAACTCGTCGAGATGATGCGAGCGGCTGACGACCGTGGCGAGCGCTATCAGACGTTGCTCGAGGACATGGAGAAGCGACTGACTGCACTACGACAGGTGACGCCCGACGATCCCCACGAGTCGCTCACCGAGCAGAAACACGACGATTATTCCCCCGAAGCGAGACGTATCGCGAACGCCGCCCGTCGCGTCCGAAACTACTACTTGGAGCGCTCGAACGAGTAGCGCTCGGCGGGGCCGAAGCCGGGTCCGCGACCGTCCACGCCCGTCCTGCGAACGGCTCCCCGCTCGGACTCCGCCTCCTGTCGCGTCTCGCCCCGAGCCCTAGAGGTCGCGGAGCGCGTCGCGGAGGTAGATGATGGACTCGTAGCGTTCGTCACGATCCGTCGCGAGCGCGCCCTGCACGACGTTGTCGAGCTCCTCGTGGAGTCCGTCGCGAAGGCCGGTGTCGGCCGTGAGAGAGGGTGTTTGGCTCACGTCCAGCCCGGTGTCCGCGGACGGCTGGCGGCCGGTCAGGAGGTAGTAGAGGAGGGCACCGACCTGATAGACGTCCGTCCGATTGTCTAGGGGAGCGCTCGCATCCGGGTCGATTTGCTCGGGGGCGGCGACGAGCGGCGTGAAGCCGGGAGCTCTCTCCGACGCGTCGATCAGCGTCCGGGACTCCCCCCAGTCGGATATCTTCGGGACGTCCCATCCATCGGAGCGCGCCTCGAAGAGGACGTTCTGTGGCTTCAGGTCGAGGTGGACGACGCCGTGGCGGTGTGCGTGATACACCGCGTCCGCGACGGACGCCGCGACGAACACCGCTTCGGGGACGTCGAGTGGGATGTCACGGTCAGCGAGCGACCCGCCGTCCATGTACTCCATCGAGATCCACGGATGCGGCGTCCGCCCCCAGTCGACGAGCGAGACGATGTGGTCGTGGTCGTCGAGTTCGCTGAGCGTGCTCGCCTCGTTCTCGAAGCGCTCGATGACGCGGCCCGTAACCGTCTTCGTTAGCGGCGGATGTTTCAGGACGACGTCTTCGTCGACGTCCGGGGTGCTCGCCCGGAAGACGACCGCCTGTCCGCCCTCGCCGAGTTTCTCCCGCTTGGACAGGGTGTCGAAGGCGAGCGATTCGCACTCGACGCCGACGACGTCGTCGGGTGCCGTGGCCGCGATAACGTCCCAGACCGCGTCTGGTCCGGCGGCCGCATCGACGATTCGGCGTGCGCGCTCGGCGCAGGGGTTGCGGTCGGCGGAGTCGAGGGCGCGACGCACCTCGTCCCCGTGCGTCTCCGCGAGTCGCTCAAGGAGCGCGCGCACGGCCGACTCGGGGATGCCGTCGTACTCGAGACACGCGGCGAGTGCACCGGCGTGGGGGACGAGGGCGTCTCGGTTATCGTCTGCGAGGGCGGCGAGCGCGTCGAAGGCGTTCGAGCGGACGGACGGGCCATCGGTGGCGAGCCGTTCGGCGAGTGCACGCCGATGCGGGAGGACCGCACGCGGGCGCGCCTTGGCGACCTCGCGAAGTGCGGCGACAACGGCCTCGCGTGTATCGTCGTCGGGGCCGTCGAGACACGCTGCGAGTGCGTCAGTATGTTCCGCGACCGCGGCGGGACGCGTCTCTGCGAGCGTCGCGAACGCGCTCGCCGCCCGGCGGCGAGTCGGTGTCGCCGAGTCGTGCAGTCGCTCGACGAGCGCGTTGAGGTGCCAGCAGACTGCGTCCGGGTGGCTCCGTGCGAGCGTTTCGAACGTCGCCGTCGCCTTGTTCCGGGTGTACTCGTTCGAGTCGGACAGCCGCTGCGCAAGCGCGTCCAGGTGTTCGACGACCGCGTCCGGGTGATGGATCGCGACGTTCTGAAGAGCGTCGACGACGAACTGGCGCGTGTTCTCGCTCTCGTCGTTGAGGCAGTCGGCGAGCCGGTCGGCGTACGGTGCGACGTCCTCAGCGAACCCCTTCGCGACGTACATGGTGACGTACGCGGCGTAGTTCCGCATATGTCGACTCGGCTCGCCGAGCCGGGCGGTGATCGGGTCGAGGTGCGCGACGAGCGCCTGCGGGGTTTCCTCCGCGACGTCGACGAGCACGCCGGTCGCGGACCGTCGAACATCCACGGCGTCGTGTTCCAAGCAGCCGACGATCGCTTCGATGTGCGGACGGAGGGTGACGTCGTCGCTCTCGGCCAGTCGGTCGAGTATTCGGAGCGTCGCTTCGCGGGTCTCCGCTTGACCGTCGGTGAGGTGCGCGGCGAGCTCATCGAGATGTGGCTCGAGTGCCTCCCCGTGGGTCGCCGCGACGGCGTTCAGCGCGTCGGCGACGGCCTCGCGGACGTCCGCGTCGTCGTCGAGGCGGCGACTGAGGAGGTCAGTATAGGGGGCGACGGCGTCGGGTCGGTGTGCGGCGATCGCCCGAACGCCGTCCGCGGACGCGCACCGTACCGCGTCGTTCTCCTCGTGAAGTCGCTCAGCGAGCCGGTCCAAATGCGCGACGACCGCATCGGGTCGCTCGTTCGCGACTCCCCGGAGGGTGTTCGTCGCTGCGCTCCGCGTTTCTGTCTCCGAGTCGTGCAGGCGCGCTGCGAGAGCGTCGACGTGCGGCGCGACGGCGCTCACGTCGCACTCGGACGCCCGCTCGAAGATCGTAACGGCGGCGTTTCGGGTCTCCTCGTGGCTATCGTCGAGGACAAGCGCAACGGTGTCGAGGTGTGGAACGACCTGGTCACCGTAGTCCTTGGCGACCCGCCGGATCGCGTGCACCGCGAAATTCCGGGTGGTCGACTCGCTCTCGTGGAGTCGTTCGACGACCCGGTCGAGATGTTCGACGACTGCCTCCGGACGCTCCGTGGCGACCGCGGCGAACACATACGTCGCGAGGGTCCGAGTGCTGTCGTTCGAATCGTGGAGTCTCTCCGCAATCGCGTCGAGATAGGGCGCAACGTCCGCCGGTGCGTCCTTGGAGACCGTCCGGAACGTGGCAGTCGCGAAGTTCCGCGTGTTCGCACTCGAGTCGTCGAGAACGGTGGCGAGGTCGTCGAGGACAGGCGTCGTCCGCTCGGGGCGTTCCTCCGCGAGCTCACTGAGCGCGTAGGCCGCGAAGTTGCGCGTGCTCTCGTTCCGGTCGGCAAGTCGAGCGGCAAGAGACTCGATATAGGGGGCAATTTCGACCGCATGCTCCTTCGAGACTTCCTTGAAGGCGTACGCCGCGAGGTTTCGAGTCGACGCGGACTCATCGTCGAGCCGCCGTTCGAGCGACGCCACGTACGGGACGACGGCGCTCCGGTCGCGCTCGGCGACGTGGGCGAACGCACTCATCGCGCGGTTCCGAATCGGGTCGTCGTCGTCGAGTCGAGTGCACAACGCGTCGAGGTACGGAACGACCGCACTCGGGTCGGCTTTAGCGACCTCGGCGAACGTGACAGCTGCGGGAGCGCGAACGTCCCGGTCGTCCGCCCGCAACCCGGCCGCCGCCTGCTCCAACTGATCAACCGCAAGCGACGGGTCGTCCCGGGCCTGCGCCGCCATCGCCTCTGCGGTCGAGCGATCCATCTACTCACAGTTCCGTCTGCTATCGTGAAAAACCTATCATCGGCCGTGCGTGCTCGGCATGGCTCGGCATCGACAGACGCTTGATATCGATGCCGCGGGATCTGAGAGACGTTGACTCGATTCCGGCGGTTGGTCGGGCCTGGCCACAGCTTTAGCCGTCCCCAGACCGCTTCGTGTTCTAGTGAGCCGCACAAGAGTTCTGCTCTCGTGGATGTGGAATGAAGGCGCTGGCCACACGGAAGGATAACCACCATCAGGGCCTCCTCCCGTTGCGAAAGGGGATAGACCGGCTGCTCGAGGAAGTCGCGACTGAACACGAGTGAGCTCCCTGCGCGAAGACGCCCGCGATAGTCGCCCGCTAGCCGCAGTAGCGCCCTATCGCGTCTCACCCGCTCGGCGTCACTCTCCGATCCGTTCGGTGATCACCGCTTCGGCTCGGAGGAGGTCAGCGGGTTCTCTCTCCACGAGGAGGGCGAGGCGTGTGGCCGCGATACCGTCGTAGAGCGACCTAGTATACGATTGCGCCGATTTGTCGTCGGTCGGCTGTCCGTCGACGACCCCCTCGGCGGTGATCTGTGCCGTGAGTGGGTCCTCGTCCGATTGACGGCTCCGGAGTTCATTGAGCGCTTCGAGTGGGTCACGGCCAACGTCGCGTGCTCGAGTGACGACGAGGTTCGTAACGGTCTCAGCCAGCGCATCGACCATCAGTCTCGACTCCGCACCGGACAGCGGTGATTGACGTTCCGTGAGTCGGTGTGCGACCTCTACCGCAGTAGCACCATCGGTGGGAACACGGTCGTCTTCGCCCGGCGTTTCTTCGGCGATTTCCTCAATCATCTCGATAAGCGGATCGAGGATGTCCTGTAAGTCGCTCTCGATCACCTGCGTGGATACGCCACCGGCACGGTAGGTGATTAGCTCGTGCAGGAGTGCGCGGGAAATCACGCGCGATTCACGCGTTACGAGCGTGGCCTCAATGGCATCCGGATAGAGATCCCTGGCCCTCGACGGAGACATGGCCGCTACTTGGAGGAGACACTCTATCGCCAGCGTACGTGTCTCCCAGGTGCCGCCGATGGCTCGTCGGAGAGTAGTCATCTCTCGGTCTGTCGGGGTGTGTCCCGATTCGACTCGTGAATGGATCTCTTCGATACTCCGGGGGTGGATGTCATCCTCGTCGGACGCACCCGATACGCCGTCGCTGCCCTCTCCGGTGGACGGACGGGCAGCGGTTTCGTCGGCGTCGGCCCCGTCCCCTTCGTCCCCAATCGGCTGGCCGTCGATAGCGAGGACCGTACACTGCAAGGAGTCGAATCGGTCTTCGTCTACTGCATCGATGATCTCGTCGGGGAGGTGTCCCAGCACCGCGTACGACGGATTAATCGTCGTACACTCTACGACTACCTGCTGGCCAATCCGCTCCGTCTCGTCACCGTAGCGAGCAGCATCAACGGTGAGCCTGACCTCATCGCCAACCGAGAGTGCCTCAACGAGCTCTTTGTTGTTCGTCGACTCATCAATCTCGAACCACGGATTAGTGTAGTATTTTGATTGGACCGGAAGTCCCCGAGACATCAGGATCGTCTTTCTGTCTAGTGTTCAGGTGCATAACTGTGTCCCCGCCGGCTCCATGGTATCACACGCCGTTCGCGACACTATTTGTAGATAAGGCAATGTAGGTGGGTGGGACAGATACCACAGAAAGCCACTCACAGGCAGATTTGGCGGGGATGAGACATCGTTCACCAGAAACTATTTCGAATAATCATATTTGAACGTTACTGCGAGATAATATTTACAAATATATCTGTGTCATTACGGCCGGTCGTGTTAGCGTGTGATATAACCATGTTCCGATTTTCGTAACACAAGGGATCACGCGACTGCACATCGATCAGCGAACCACATCTAAGCCCCTCCAGGAGCGGATAGTGGCAGAAAATAGCGGCGCGTGTCAGCGCAGCGTTCCAGTCGCGTTCAGTGCCCCGAACCGAACTCGCGATCCCATTCGTCGAACCGGCGAACGTCACTCTCGGAGAGCGACGCGGACGTCCGCTCGAATGCGGTCCGGACGTCCGCCGGGCGGATCGCATCGACGGCGAGTTCGTACTCTTGAATCGCGTCGAACCCACGGTCCGCGATCGACTCGAGGTCGGAGTTCGTCCGCGACACCATCGAGTTGACAGCGGCCCGGCAGACCGCCTCAACGTCGCTGCCCGTGTATCCACGCTCGACGCACTCTTGGGCGATCGCCTCGACCGGCCCCTCGAACGAACCCTGGGAGTCCGAGAACCGGAACTCTTCCGGGCTTCCTTCGAAGGTGACGCCGCCGTCGACCGTGTGGATGGCCACAATCTCCTTCGCCGCCTCGACGTCCGGGAGAGGAATAAGGACGCGTCGGGGGAAGCGACGCCGAATCGCCTGATCGAGGTCCCACGGAGTGTTCGTCGAGCCGAGCACCATCACGAAGTCGTCGCCGCTCTTGTCGATGCCGTCGAGCTCCGAGAGGAGGGTGTTGAGCACCCGTCGCGACGTCTCGTCAAGGTCCGAGTCTCGAGACTGCGTGAGCGCGTCGATTTCGTCGAGGAAGACGATGCTTGGGCTCATCTCCTCGGCGAGGTCGAACAGCGCGGTGATCTGCTTGCTCGTCTCGCCGAAGTATTTCGAGAGCAACCCGCCAAGCTTCACGTCGAAGAACGTCGCGTCGAGCGACCCCGCAACCGCGGACGCCAAGAGGGTCTTTCCCGTGCCAGGCGGCCCGAAGAGGAGGACGCGGTCGGTCGCCGCGACGGCGTCCGGTTTGTCCGTCACGCCGCCGAGCGCGATCGTCCGCTTCAGCTCGGACTTGACGTCATCCAAACCGCCGATGTCGTCCCACGTGACGTCCGTCTGGGAGATGAACGACTCCACCTGCGCCTGATAGTCCGTGTCGTCCTCTTCACGTCCACCAGCTCGACCGGCATCGCCCGTCGATTCGGAGTTCTCGTCGGATACCGACGTCGAGAGTGATTCGCCGTCATCGAGTTTCTTTGCCGCCCGCTCCAACTTCTCGATCTCCTCCTCGTAATCGACGCCCCGGAGGTCGGCGAGTTTCTTCCGCCGGTCCGCCGCCTCCCGGAACGCCTTCGCCGCCTTCGCTCTGTCACCGTTCTTACGCGCCTCGTCGCCCTGTTGGAGGAGTTCGGAGTACTGCTTCTGCAGGATCTCCTCCTTGTAGTTGTTCAGGTCCACTCGTGATCCTCGTTCGGTGTTTGTCTCTGTGGTCGTCGTTCAGTGCGAGTCGACTGTCGCCACAATCGGCAGTTCGCGTTGCGTTTAGCCGCATCCATCGTCGACGCCGAGTTCTACGAAACCGCAGAGGCACCTCGACGGCGGGCGGTCGACCCGATCGTCTTTCGCACGGCCCAGTCTCGCGGTCGCCAACAGAGTCGCGGTACATCGAGCAGTCTGAGTCGACGGGGGCCGATACTGGTACGCGAGCGGGCACCCTCGTTCGAGGGCTTGTTGCGGGCGCTAGAGGTCTTCGAGAATCCCGTCCTCAACGTCTGACTCCTCCTCGGTCAGCGATGAGTCTGCGAGCGAGATGTCGTCGAGGGACTGGTCGTCCTGTTTGGCCATATCGATGAGCGCATCGAGTTCCTCGTCCTCCTCGGTCCCGCCGAAGTCGTCGCGGACGGCGGTGAGTACGTTGTCGATGGTCTCGCTCATCGACTGGATGTGCTCCCTCTCCTGGTTCTCCGCGAGGGTCTGTGACTTGATTTCCTGACTGAACTCCTGGAACTCCTGTTGGGTCATATCGCGCAGCGATGACTTGTTCTGGTTGTTGAGGCGTTCTTTGGCGTTCTTGACCGTCATCAAGGCCATGTACTCCTGCAGCGTCGACTGGTAGGCCGCCTCCTGCTGCTGGTAGTTCTTCTTGACCTGCTTGGCCTCCATCTTCTTGCGCTCCTGTTGGGTTCCGGGCGCTTCGGCGGCCTCCTTGATTTTCTTCCGGAATTTCGAGTCGAGTTTCTGTAGTTCCTTCTCGGTGACGTTCAGGTCCGCCTGCATCTCGCGGGCTTCGAGATCGAGGTCTTGGACGCTCATGGCTTCGAGGCCGCTCGGGGAGCTGACGTACGGCACCCAGTCTCGCAGTCGTACCATACCGGAAAATAGTATATCACCAGACAATAAATGTTAGCATATGTGTAGTATATAATATTTCTCGGCAGTCAGGTCATCTCGAGATCGTCACCCGATCGCTCGTCCGACGTCTCCTCGATGTCCTCGAAGATCGCGTCCGGGTCCCTCGAAACCGACGGCTCCGTCGACTCCTGGCGCCACTTCTCCTCGAGGTCGGACGCCCGATGCATGTCCTGCGTCTTCTCCCGGTACGAACCGACCGTCTGATCGCTCAGGTCGCCGCCACGCTCGAGCATCCCGACCATCTCGTCGACCTCCATCTCCTGCTTGCTGAACATCCGCGTGAGCTCGCGCTCGTCCATCTCCTTGAGACGCCGCCAGTACTCGTCGTCGTGACTGGCGCGCATCTCGTGGATGTTGACCATGTTCGCGGCGAAGTTGCGCTGCTGGGCGACTTCGTCGATGCGACCCCGCTTCGTCTCCAGCCGGTTCTTGACCGCCTCGGCGTCGCGCAAGTAGTCGTCCGCCTCCTCGTCGTTCCCCGCGTCCTTCGCCTGCTCGTACTGCTCGCGCTTCGCCTCGAGTTCCTCCCGCAGTTCGTCGCGCTCCGAGCGGAGGGCCTCGAGGTCCTGCTCGGCTTCCCGCCGCTTCACCTGGTGGTCCTCCTTCGGGCGGTCGAGCGGATGGTCGCCGCCGTCGTCGCTCGAGAGCCACGACTTGATCGAGTCGAACATATCCGTTATCAGACTACACGAATTCATAAAGGTATGCGCTCGGTTGGATGCCGTCCCCCACCGTTATACGCGAGCGGGCAGACTACCCGCGTGTACGGTGGCGACGCCCACCGCATCCGGGTCCATGAGCACGTATTGCGACACCGCTGTCGGGCACAGGAAGGACCGAAACGAGGACTGCGTCCGCTATACACCCCTTCCGAACGCGCCGCACGACCTCGTTGCCGTCGCGGACGGAATGGGTGGACCGCCGGACGGCGATGTCGCCAGCGAGGTCGCGATCGCGACGCTCGTCGGGTCCCTCGCGTCGAGCGACGTCGTGCAGACCGCGCCGGGCGACGCCCTCGAGACCGCGTATCGGCGTGCGAATCGCGCCGTCGCCGAACGCACTGCGGACGCCGGTTCCGCCCCTCCCGGGACGACGCTCGTCGCCGCACTCGTCGATGGGGAGGACGCCGTCGTCGCGAACGTCGGGGACAGCCGAGCCTACCGCGTCAACGACGCGCTCGAGCGCGTCACAGTCGATCACTCGTACGTCCAGCGGCTCGTCGAGAGCGGCGAGCTCGAGCCCGAGGAGGCTGACGACCACCCCATGTCGCACGTCCTCGACCAGGCACTTGGGACGAGTGACGGCGTCGACGTCGACGTCTTCCACACGTCGCTCACGGACGCGCGCCTCCTGCTGTGCTCTGACGGCCTCACGGACCCGGTCTCGGAGGAAACGATTCAGCGCGTCTGTCTCGAGAGCGAGACGCTCGCCGACGCGGGCGGGACGCTGATAGAGCGCGCGCTCGACGCAGGGGCGCCCGATAACGTCAGCGTCGCTCTCTATCAGCCCGACTGAGTCTCCTCGACGTCGAGGACCGCGCCGACGCCGACCGTCTCTCCGGCGTCTCGCAGCACCACGCTCCCGAGTTCGGGCGTCGTCGTGAACGGCTCGACACTCAGCGGCTTCATCGGGTCGAGAGTGACGACGGCGACATCACCGGCGTCTATGAAGTCCGGGTTCTCCTCGACGACGTCGCCGCTCTCGGGATCGAGTTGCTCGTGGATCGACTCGATCGTGCAGGCGACCTGTGCGGTGTGGGCGTGAACGACCGGCGTGTATCCCGCGGTGATCACGCTGGGGTGGTCTGGGACGTACAACTGGATGCGAAAGGTCGCAGCGACCTGCGGCGGTCGATCCACCGTCCCACAGACGTCACCGCGCCGGACATCGTTCTTCTGGACGCCGTCGATCTGGAAGCTGATCGTCTCACTAGCCTCGGCGCGGTCGCGGGCTTCGTGCTCCCGCTCTATCCGCGTCACCTCGCCACTGACGTTCGACGGCTGAACGGCAACCTCCTCACCGCTCTCGACGACACCACTCTCGATCCGTCCGGTGAGTACGGTTCCGACGTCCGAGAGCGAATGGACGTCTTCGATCGGGAGACGGAGTGGGGCGTCTACCGGGGAGAAGACGTCGGCGTTGGCCGCGACGCGTTCAAAGAGCGCTCGGACGCTCTCGTCTTCGACAGAGACTCCCTGGAGGTCGGGGAGGCGCGACAGCGGATCGACCGTCTCCTCGTTGCCCGTGGACTCCTCGTCGCTTGCCTCCGGCCCGCCGGTCGCTTCGACGTCGGTCACGACGCCGACAGCGACCGTCTCACCGGCGTCGCGAACGCCGAAAACGCCGAGTTCCGGAACGTCGACCACCGAGTCGAGCACGAGTGGTTGCTGTGCCTCGAGGACGACGTCCGCGGCCTGCCCGGGTTCGACGAAGTCAGGGTTCTCCTCGACGATCTCGCCGGACGACGGGTCGAACACGCGCCCGAGTTCCTCGACCGTACAGGCGGCCTGTGTCAGGTGCGCGTGGACGACCGGCGTGTATCCGGGCGTCACCACGCTCGCGTCGTCGAGAACCGCAATCCGTGCGTGAATTGTTCCCGCGACTGTCGGCGGGTTACCGTGTATCGTACAGATCTCACCGGCTGCGAGAGTCTCGCGGTCGACCGAACCGGTGTCGCTCTCGACGGCGAACTCGACGACGTCTCCCGGAGTCGCGGTGATTCCGTCGTCGCGGACGAGTCCCGAATCGGCGTCGTCGCCCTGTCGCTCGATCCCAACCACCGTCGCACTGACGTTCGACGGACGGAACCAGACCCCCATGTCGTTGTGGAGTTCGCCCGCGACGACCGTGCCGCGACAGATCGTGTCCTCGTTGTGCGTGTAGACGAGGTGAATCGGGACGCGGAGCGGCATGACGTCGTCCCGGGGAACCGGAACGTTTCCAGCGAGGTCACGAACGTGCTCTCCGTACGGAACCGTCCCGTCGTCCTGCGAACCGATCGTCTCGGGCACGCGACTGAGGAGTGTGTCCGCCGTCTCGTCGTTCGAGACGTACGCCGAGTGTGAGAGGGGCGGCATGGACGGCCCAGCTTCTCGTCTGTCAGCCGTTTCGCCCGACTCAGACTCTCCGTTAGCGGATTTGGCCTCTACTGCGTCCGGTGCCACGTGCTCTTCGAGCACACCCTCCAAGTCCCGTCGGAAGTTGACGACGGTCTCGTACCGCTCCTCCTTCTGGGTCGCGAGTGCCTTCTCGAAGATCGGATCGAGTGCCGCGGGGAGCGACGAGTCGACCTCGCTCGGTGCCGTCACCGATCCGTCGAGGACCTGCCGGAGGACGGCGGCGCCCGTTCCGGGAGCGACTTGCTCGCCCGTGAGCGCCTCGTAGCAGAGCGCGGCGAGCTGATAGCGATCCGTGAAGTCGTCGGGTGGCCCGTATTCGTCGGCGTCGAACTGCTCCGGGGCGGCGTAGTTCGGCGAGAGCCCCTCGACGGTTCCGGAGTGCTCGAGGAGATAGGACGATAACCCCCAGTCGCCGATCTTCGGAGCGTCCCACACGCCGTCCGACGTCGCCCGAAAGAGGACGTTCGCGGGCTTCAAATCGAGGTGGACGACGCCGTGGCGATGGGCGTGTTGGACGGCGCGCGAGAGACGGACACCGATCCAGAGCGCCTCCATCGTCGACAATGATTCGGCGTCGATTCGTTCTCGGAGGCTCCCACCGTCCATGTACTCCATCGCGATCCACGGCAACTGGTCGGCGCCCCAGTCAACGACGCCGACCACGTTCGCGTGATCGTCGAGTCTCGCCCAGGTCTCCGCCTCGTCGAGGAACGCCTCGTAGGTCTCCTGGGAGACCGTCCCCTGCAGTCGCGGCTCTTTGAGCACGAGTCGCGTCCCGTCCGCAGTCGCGACTGACACGTCCGCGTGTCCCCCAGTCCCGATTCGTTCGTCCACGTCGATGTCGGCGTAGTTCACGTTACGACGCTCGGGGCTCGAAATCGACTCTGGGTCGGGTATCCGCTCCCACTCACCGTAGTCCATACCCGCGTTTACAGAGACACCGTGTTAAGTGTAGTCCGGCAGACGTACGTGGAGGACCGCCACTGGGTCTACGGATGCGGAGAGTGCGTTCGGTCAACGGTTCTCGGAGACATACTCTCGGACGAAGGAGAGGTGTTTCCGTTCGAGTTCGATCTTCCTGCGGAGCCGCGAGAACCGCCCGTCGCTCTCGCGTCTGCTCTCCGTCTCGGCGAGCGTCTCGAGGTCCGCGAGGTCCTGGTCGAGGTCCGTGACGTACCGGTCGAGGTCGTCCAGTGACTCGATCTCGTCGTCGGACTGAAAGAGGTCGCTCCATCGGCGAGATGAAAAATCGGCAGTGTCAACCCACGAATGCCACGTCTCCATATCGATCCCACGGAGCACTCGCGGGCCGTACCGTGTCGTCACGTCGTCGTTCGCGATTGTCACGTCAATGATGACCGCTCGCTCCCACGGCTCCAGTACGGCGAGTCTACGTATCAGCTGCCAGCCGGTTCGGAGAAGCTCCGATCTGGAGACCGTCGCCGGTTCGACGTCCTCGTTTTGCTCGATCGTGGCGAGGGCGCTCGCGAATAGGTTGATCTCACGATCCGACTCCCGAGAATATCGCTGAACGTCGCCCGTCGTGTAGCCGTCGATCGCATCGGATGAACCGTCGGTCGTACCATCGGTTGTGCCGTTCGCGTCTCTCTCCGCGACGCTCGCGCGGACGGTTTCGTACACGTCTTCGAGATCGCGGGCGAGGTCGAGCGCGGTCTCGTAGCGGTCCGACGGGTTGGTCGCGAGCGCGCGGCGGAGGACATCGTCGAGTTCGGCGGGGAGCGTCTCGCGAACCTCGCTCGCCGGTTCCGGTTCCCCGGAGATGATGGCCATCATCACGGCGGCGGGCGGGCCGTCCGCGTTGAACGGATGCTCGCCGGTGCAGAGTTCGTAGCAGACGACGCCGAGTTGGAAGACGTCCGTCCGTTCGTCGAGCGCGTCGTACTCGCTGGGCTGGATCTGCTCGGGCGCGGCGTACTCGGGTGTGTAGCCGGCGCTCGGGCTCGTCCGGTCGGCGTGGCGTCGTGCGGATCCCCAATCGGCGACCTTCGGGACGTCCCACACGTCCTCCGGTGTCTCGCGGAAGAGGACGTTCTGGGGCTTCAAGTCGCGGTGGTGTGTCCCGTGGCGGTGGCCGTGCCAGACGGCGCGAGCGATCGCGACCGCGGTCCAGAGAGCTTGCGCGACGTCGAACGTCTCGAGGCGTGCAGCGAGCGTCCCGCCGTCCATGTACTCGAGGACGAGCCACGGCACCGGCTCGGTCCCCCAGTCGTGGAGGCCGACGACGTGTGGGTGCTCGGCGAGTTCCTCCCAGTTGCGCGCCTCCTGTACGAAGCGCTCCAAGAGGTCGTCCGTCACAGAGCCGGCCGTTCGCGGTAGCTTCGCGGCAACACGGTCGACATCGCGCTCACCATCGAGATCCACGATCCGAACGTCGGCCGCCGCTCCGCCGTGCGTTTCGACCGGTTCGAGTGTGAGGAGATCGCGCTGTGCATCGAGGTCGAGGTTGGGAACCGTCGCGTCGGCGTCGACGTCCGGGATCGGTGAATCGGCGTCGCTCGGGGTGTCTCGGTCGGCGCTCGAAGATGTCCGGCTCTCGCTCGCGGCAGTGTCGCCGTCGGCAACCGGTGCATCCGGCACTTCGGCCGAGTCTGCACGGTTCGGTTTCAGCTCGTCACTGAGCGCGGCCATAGCGTCTTCGGCCGTGGTTCGCACGGACTCCGCGTCGTCGTCGGTCAGCGCCTGGACGTCCTCGATCGTGTGGGTCGCGTCGAGGGCGACGAGGGTCTCACACGCCGCTTCACGCACCTCCGCGAACTCGCTGTCGAGGGCGGCGACGACGTCGTCAGTGAGGGGAGCGACACGCTCGGGATGCGTCTCGGCGACTTCCGCGACGTCGCCGAGCGCGATCACACGCATCCAGCGCCGCCCGCTTCGGAGGGCCGCCTGCAGGGCGTCGAGAGCTGCGGAGGCGGGCACCGTCTCAGCCTCCAGCCGGAGGAGTTCGGCGGCCGCGACGGCGGCGACATCCGTATCGTGATCGAGGAGGGGGTCGAGAGCGTCGACGACCTCGTCCACCCGATCTCGTCGTCCAACACCGAGGTTGCCGAGCGTTCGAACCGCTCCCAGTGGTGGATCCGTCTCTCGTAGTGAGTTCCTGATCGCGTCGGTCACGCCCGCGCGAACGACGCGGTTCGGATGGTCTTGAGCGACCGTGGCGAGCGCGCGAGCGGCCGGGTTGCGGACGTTCGCCTCTTCGGCGTCGAGGGATGCGGCGAGCCGTTCGACGTAGCCGGCGTCAGCGAGGAGGCGGGGGCTCCCGTCCGCTATCCATTTGACCGCCGACAGCCGAGAGCTGGCGTCAGCCCCCTCGGCGTCGAGCAGCGCATCGATATGGCGGTCTTCGACGTCCGACGGCCGTTCCCGTCCGAGAGTACCGACGGTGGTGTAGGCCTGTGCGCGCGCACTCAGTCCACTCAGTCCGGCCGGTCGCTCGCTCTCGACCGCGAGGAGCGCGTCAAGTAGCGACGTGTCGATGTAGTCGGGATACGCGCCACCGACGGTTCCGAGCGCCGCGGCCGCCGCCTTCTGTACTTTCGGAGAAGAATCGTGGAGTAGCGTCCGGAGCTCCCCCACGAGCGCTTCGATACCGTGAACGGCCGCCACGCGCTCGGGGTCGGCCTCGATCGCCCGCTCGACGGCGGAGATCGCCCATTCGCGGCACGACGCCTCGTCGTCGGCGAACAGGTCGACGAGCGGATCGAGCAGGTCGCTCTCGATCGAATCCGGGGCTGCACGCGCGAACTGGCCCAGCACTCTCGCCGCTTTCCACCGCACGAGCGACTCCTCGTCATTCGTCGCCCTCGCCACCGCCTCGACGACCGCGTCCGACAACAGAGTGGGGGCTTCTTCGACGACGTTACCGAGAGAATCGACGGCGTCGACGCGGCGACGATACGTGTCCGCGTCTGCCTGTTCGACGAGTCGCTCCACGACGTCGTGTTGCGCGAGGCGGTCCGGGTCTGCGCTACCGATCCATCCGAGCGGGGACGCGGTGTCGACGCTCGTCGTGTCGTGGTTCTCCAGAAGTCGCGCGACGGCCTCCGTCCCCTCGAGTCGCGCCGGTGCCGTCTCGCCGATGCGTCCGAGAGCGGGCGCGGCCGAGTCCTCCACTTGCCACTCGCCGTCGTCGAGCGCGTAGACGAGCGACTGCACCGTCCCCTCCGGAAGGCGATTCGGATCCGCCGCCCCGATGGAACCGAGGGCCGCCGCGGCCGTGCTCCGCGCACTCGTCTCGTCGTCCCGCTTGAGGATGTTCAACAGCGTCGCGGGAGCGCTCGGGGGGATGTAGTCGGCGTCACAGCGGGCGACGAAGTCGAGTGCGATTGCGGCCCCGGCGCGCACGTCCGCCTCGTCGTCGTTGAGACAGCGAGCGACTGTCGGATAGAGCGATTCGAGCCTGTTGGGGATGGGCTCATAGTCAATTCCGTAGACGCAACTCTTGATGGCGTCAAGCGCGTCGACGCGAGCGTGGGGGTTCTCGTGTTCGAGGAGCCCCTGCAGTATCGCGACGTCGTCGTCACTGAGTTCAGTCGGGTCGCCGTCGGCCCGCTCCAACGCCGCGCGCTCGGCGTCCGTGTAGGACGGACTCGCGTCTTGCTCGCCCATTTACTGAATGCACAGTCACGAGCTATTTGTACTTTTGGCGGAGTGAACGCGAAATCATAGGGCCGTGGTGCAGCGGTCGTATTCGGAGAGTAAGCGCCACTGTCGGCGGACCTTTTTTGCTCTTTCACGCTGTGGTCGTTACACACCACTCCCTCGATTATGGCTTCTCAGTCTCCGCCGGACATCCCTGCCGACGCCGACGAACAGCGAGCGCTCGCGAGCGACCTCGCTACGCGCGCAGACGAGTCGCCCGAGCAGATCGACGCCACCGACGTCGAGACGGCGGTCGCCCTGATCAAGGCCGGACGACGGCGCGAAGACTTCGAGACGGCCGTCAACGCGGCGGAGGTGTTCCAACACGTCTTCGAGCAGCCGTCGCTCTTCGACCCGGTGGTCGACGACCTCATCGCGCTCTCGGACGCCTACCCGCCGGACGTCGAGGGGATACCCGCCCCGGCGGACTGGTACGCATCCGAGGAACTCCGCACAATCGTCTACATCGCGGACGGGCTACGCAGAGCCGCCCAAGAGGACCCGAAGATCGTTGGCCTGCACACGGACGCACTCTGCGACGTCGTCTTCAGTGACGAGAACACGCCGCGACACCACACCTTCACGCTCGGCTACGCGGCGACCGTCAACCCGACCGGGGTCCCTGTCTCGGACCTCCGCACCCGACTCCAGCTCCTCCGGGAACGCGGTGAGGGGAACGGCCATCCGTCGTTCGCGGAGGCGACGCTCAACGCACTCGATGACGCGGGCGTCGGTGACGCCGACGGAAGCCGCTCTGCGTCGTCGACGAAACCCGAGACGGAGGAGGAATTACTCGCTGACTTGGGAGAGCTCGAGGACGATCCTGACCGTATCGCGGTCGAGTCGGAACTACTCGAGGAGGCACTCGAGGCCGATTCGAGTCCCGTTCGCGTGAAAGCCCTCGAATTGGTCGCGACGGCCGCTGGTCCTGACACCGTCGAGGCGCTCCCACAGAACGAAGTGGTCGACGTTCTCCGAGATGCCGACGACGAAGCGGTCGTCGAGGCGGCCGTCGAGGCGACCATCGCACTCACGAACGTCCACACGAGCGGCGAAGCCAGACGCTCGAAGTCCGCCGTCACCCCGTCGCTCGCTGTTCGCCGGTTGGGGTTCGCGCTCACCAGACTCGATCTCGACGATGCCTCGTTCGCGATCGCAGACGGGGTCGCCGAGCTCAGCGACGCCACACCGGATACCGTCGAGACACTTGTCAATCAGTATATCGACGCACTCGACGACGCGGACGACGTCCGATACGCGGACAGTATGCCGGGTGCGGCACGCGCGCTCGCGATGCTCGCCACGCACCTCCCCGAGCAAGTGGCCATGTTCGACGACGAGATCGCGGGCCACGTCAAGCACGAGAGCGCGGAGGTGCGTGTGAACGTCGTGAAGACGCTGGGGTCAGTCGTCAGGTCGAACGGGACCGTCTCGAATGCGGTGTTCGAGGCGCTGCGGACGGCGCTCGACGACGATAACGACACGGTCAGGCGCGCGGCGCGCGATGCGGCCCCGGCGACGCTCGCGACTGAGGACGAGCAGACAGCGAGAGGGGACGCGACGGCGAGCGAGAGCGACCCGTTCGCGAACCTGCGCACCGTCACTCCACCCGCAGGCGATGTTGCTCTCCGAACCGTCAACGGCTCGCCGACGGTCGTTCACAGCCGGATCGACGACCCAGAGTCGGGACGCACGTATCCGGCAGTCGAGCTCCTCGATGCTGGATTCCCCTCTGAACGTTCGGCCGACGACGCCAGCGAGTGGCGGCTCCTGACGACGCTCGACTCGGGTGATGCTCGCGAGGAGACACGGCCCAGGAGTTCCGCCGACGCGAGCACCGAAGCCGACAGTGTCGTGACTGACGAGAACGCCGGGGAGCGACCCGGCGCGGAGACCGCGAACACCGCGGACGCCGACAACGACGGAGAGGGGACGAGGAGCCGTGTCGCACATGTTCCCGACGTCTCGACGGCTCGCCCGACCGAGGAGTGCACGTACGCGGAGTTGACGGTCGGTGATCGAATCGGCGAGGGTGGTTTCGCGGACGTCCGCGAGGCGTGGCTCAACGACGACACCCGACTCGCGCTGAAGCAGCCAAAGCTCGGTGAGACGCTCCCACAGTCGACGTTCGAGCAGTTCGCGGAGGAAGCGGGGACGTGGGCGAAGCTGGACGACGACCCACACGTCGTCACGATGGTCGGCTGGGGGCAGACGCCGCGGCCGTGGATCGCGATGGAGTATCTCGACGGCGGCGACCTCCGCGCTCGCCTCGACAGTGGCAACGAACTCGACCTCGCCGAGCGACTCTGGATCGCGGCCGTGCTCGCGGAGACCGTCGCAAACGTCCACCACCTGGGCGTCCGTCACTTGGACCTGAAGCCTGCGAACGTGCTGTTCGAGCGCACCCGAGGCGACGACTGGGCGGTCCCCAAGATCGGTGACTGGGGCGTCGCCAAACTCCAGATCGATGCGGAAGGTGGGACAGAGCCACTCACGCCGGCGTACGCCGCACCCGAGCAGTTCGCATCGGGAACGCTCGACCACCAGACGGACATCTACCAACTCGGTGCGCTCTGCTACGAGCTCCTCACTGGTCGCACGCCCGCCGAGGACGGAGTCGACGCCGCGAACCCGGAGACGAGCAGGCAAGTGAGACCGCCGTCGGCGCTCCAACCCGTGCTCCCGGAGGGCGTCGACGAAGCGCTGCGCTCCGCGCTCGCGTTCGAGAAGCGCGAACGATACGACCGCGCCGTTTACCTGCGGGACGCACTCAGGGACGCGTTCCACGAGGTCGTCGAGGGAACGCCCGACGTCCGCCCCTGACGCTCACTCCAGTAAGAGACAGAACCCGCGTGCGGCGTTCGGATACCCCGTGCGGCCGTGGCCGTCGGCCGCGAGCCGCTCGAACGCCTCGCGGACGATGTGCGGTTCGTACCCGTGCTCGTCGACGACCTCGTGGTGTTGGACGACATCAACCATCGGATCGTCGGCGTACGCGTCGCGAATCGTCTCGACGCAGGCGGCGACGCGTTCGCTGTCGACCTCACGCTCGAACAACCCGACGTTGTCGGCGACGAGCGGGTCGTTCGCGTCGTAGATGAGGTCGTTGGACTGGAGGTCGACGAGGCAGGCGCTGACGCGGTCGCTATAGGTCGTGCGCGCCAAATCGTCCCCGCGGACGAGGTCGCGAACCTCGTCCGTCCACCCCGTCGGGGACGCGATGCCGATGAGGTGCGCGGTGTCGTTGGATTCGGCGCGTGCGAGCGTCTGATTGACGACGTCGAGGAGGTCGTCGACACCCGCAGGCCGCGCGTCGAAGCCGTTCGTGGCGAACGCTTCGAGATTCGATTTCACGACGGCTTCGACGACGAGCTTCGTCTCCGAGAACGCGACGAACTTGTTCGTGACGACGCGGAAGACCGAGTAGCGACCGACCGGGTACCGGTCGGCGGTCTCGCCGTCGTCCTCGAGGGCGTCGGTGACGACCGAGCGGTGGTCGCCCGTGAGGTGGCGGCGCTGGTCGTCCCAGTAGCCGTCGGGCGCCTCGAACGTCTCGCTGTCGGGGAGCGAGATCGACGCCGCCTCCTTGACGGACGTCTCGAAGCGCGCGACGTAATCCATCTCGTAGAGGCGCGCGATCTTCGCGCGAACCGCTTTCCCCTCGTGTTCGTTCGTCTCAGTTCGAAGCGACTCGGTGATCGAGTCCAAGCGCGCTTCGAGGTCGTCGACGTCGTCGTCGAGTCGGCGCTCCGTGTCCTCGACGCGCTCCTCGGCGGTGGCGACGCGCTCCTCCAGATCGCCGAACTCCCGATCGAGGCGGTCGCCGGCACTCGCGAGACGTTCACGCTCGCTCCGCAGCCGCTCGATCTCCCCGTCAAGATCCGCCTTCTGCTCGTGGAGCCGCTCGAGTTCGTCCTCCAAGAGCGTTCGGGCTTCCGACTCCGTCTCGGCCCGAACTTCTTCGACGGCGCGCTCGCGTGCCGCCTCGAGTTCATCGATCTTCGCTTCGAGATCCGCCTCAAGCGACTGGACGGTTTCGAGACGCTCGGCGATCTCGTCTGCGTCCGCACTGCGGCGGTCGGCGAGGTCGTCGAGTTGGTCGTTGATTGCGGCGAGTTCGTGCTCGACGCCATCGTCGCGGCCGGCGGTCGCGACCTCGTTCTCGAGGTGGCTCATCCGGGCGCGCAGCGTCCGCTCTTGCTCGCGGAGATCCTCGTGAAGCGACTCGGAGAGCGTCTCGAGCTGCCGGCGAACCGTCTCCTCAACCTGTTCGCGCGTGTCGCTCGCGTCCGCGGTGACCTCCGCCGCGTCCACAACGCCCTCGATCGTGTTTGGAAGGCCGTGGTGTTTGATGTAGAGGAACACGGCCTGATTCGCGAGGTCGAAGAACTCGTCGAACTCGCGCTGGAAATACGAGATGGCGGCGCCGCGAATCTCGTTCTCGCTCGTGTCGAGCAGGGAGATTTCGAGGTCGGCCTGCGACTCGATTTCCTCGGTGACAAATTCGTACACTTCGCCCTCCTCGTTTTTGATGCTCCGCTCGAGCGTGGACTCGTCGACCTGTTTGAACTTCCGGCGGAAGTCGTCGAACTCCCTGACGAACTCGCGCTCTTCGGCCTCAAACTCGTCGACGAGGCCGGACGTGGGCGATCCGTCGCCATCCTCGATCGCGGTCGCGAGGAGGAGTTTCGCCGCCTCGAACGCCGCGAGTTCTTTCTCCTTCGTCGCCTCCGGAATCACCTCACGGTGAGCGGGATAGAACTCCCATTCGTACTCCTCTTTGTTGTCGCGGATGTTCCGATAGAGCTCCTGTTGTCTCTGCTCGGAGAGGTTCTTCAGTTCGACGAGGTCCTTTCCGAGTATCTGTGTCGCCGGGAACGTCAACTCGTTCCGCGTCTCCTGTATGTCTCCCATGATTGCGTTCGGTCCGATCCGTCGCTGGGACGGCCGCCACGCTCCCAGACGGACCGACTGACCGGGTAACCGAGACATTCGCCTGCCATCCCTTTAACATTCGGACACATGCGTGGCGCTACATATAGTCACGCTCGTCGGTCAGCTCAACCCCGCCGTGGCGCCGGAGGTGGTACGCGACGCCCCAGACGAATGAAACTGCGGCCGCGACGACGAGGAGACCGGTGACGTACGCCGAAAGCCCGAGCGGTGCCACGGTGAGAACCGTGCGACCGATCGCGCGCGTCGCATTCATCAGAACCGCCGAGTGCGCGCTGAGGTACGCACTAGCCACGAGCGACGTGAACCCGGACGCGGCGTGAGACAACCCGGATCGGAGTGGCATACGTGTCAGTACGTTCTTCTAGTGGACGGGGAAAAACTTTCGTGAAAGTGTAGGAATATTTCTACGAGATGATCCTGGAACCGGTGCCGCCGGAGGTGAGCTTCGACGTCGCAGGGCTCGTGATCCGTCGTCGAGAGGTTGAGTCGACGCTCGAAAAACAGCAACAACGACTGGTCGCGTGCTCCGAAGCGTTTCAAGACGCGATCACGAAGGAGTCCCGGACGGAGCGAATGAAGAAGAAGCGCCGCGCGGACGCTGCGAAGTGCCGCGAGAACTACAACCACGTCGCGGCGACGTACCGAGAGGTTCGCGAGTCGTTCGTCGTCCTCACGGCCGCCCGCCTGCTCTGTGACTGGCTCGGCGTGGAGGAGACGGCGGCGTTGGAGTCAGCGCTCGCGACGGAGTCAATAGACGAGCGTCGCGCACTACTCGACGACCTCGTCAATCAGACTTGCGACGACGTCGCCGAAAGCGACGTCTGGACGGGCGACGATGGTCTCGAACCGCTGTCCGCATCAGAGATCCACGACTTCGTCCACGCGTTCTTCGACGACCTCACGGAGCTACCCGATGAATTCGACGACGCAACCACCCACGATCTCATCCCTGACGAGGCAGAACTGACCGATGTCGGGCCGCTCTCCGAGGAGGCGGAACGGAAGAACGACCTCGACGAGTCACCCGGTGTGGACTGGTCCGACGACTTCGACGTCTGAGGCGCTCACAGGTCGGGCTCGACGGTGAGCACGGTCCCGACGACGCCGAGAACCGCACCGAGCGCCGCGACGAGGACGAGCAGCTTCATCTCCGCGACGGTGACGGTGAGCATCCGCTCGCCGAACGTGGCCTCACCGTAGACGACGGCCGTCCCGATGACGATTCCGCCGAACGCGCCGACGCCGACGTGGCGCTCCATCGCCGCGAACACGCCCAGTACGAGCGCGGCTCCGAGGACGACGTTGAGAACGAGGATGCCCACGATCCACGGCGCAGTGAGTGCCATTGTCTACGTCCATTTCCGACACATGACACTTAAATCCTGGTCCGTTCAGGTCACCCACCGGTGCTATGGTGGGCGACGAGAGAGGGATAGCTGTGTACGTCCTCTCCGATACCCACTTCGGGCACGCGAACATCATCGACTACTGCGAGCGGCCGTTCGAGTCCGTCGAAGAGATGAACGAGGCGCTCATCGAGAACTGGAACGCGAGCGTCGAGGCGGACGACGAAGTCGTTTTCGTCGGTGACCTCACCATCGATGGGTCCGCGGAGGCTTTCCTCCGGTGGATCACGCGCCTCAACGGCGACATCGTGTTCGTCGTCGGGGATCACGACCACGAAGTCCTCACGACGCTCGACGACGTCGTCGTCTACGAGCACTATCGCTTCGAGTACGGCGGTAAGCGATTCTACTGCGTCCACGACCCGGACGACGCACCGACGAACGTCGACAGCTGGGTTCTCCACGGCCACCACCACAACAACTGGCCCGACGACTACCCGTTCGTGAACCCGGACGAGCGACGAGTGAACGTCTCCGTCGAACTCCTTGACTACGGGCCACTCTCGCTCGAGCGACTCGTCGCCGCGCTCGAACAGTCCCGTCAACTCGCCGACGTCAGCGAACTCGACTAGCCGCTGCAGGCGATCCGAAGTCACAGGCGACGGATGTTCTTCGCCCGTGGACCATTCTTACTCTCCTCGACGGTGAACTCGATTCGCTGACCCTCCTCGAGATCCGGGCCGCCGACGTCCTCCATCTGGAAGTACACGTCCTCGTCGACGGCGTCCGTCACGATGAGGCCGTCCCCCTCGATATCGTTGAAGGAGTCGACGGTCCCAGTGACCGTGCCGTCGACGAGAGTACCGTCAGCTGTCCCCGCCGTGTCGGTGGCCGCCGACTCGTCGGTGTTGAGGCGGGTGGCGTTCGTTGTGCGGGGCCCCTTATCGGCCTCTTCGACGGTGAACTCAACCTTCTGCCCCTCCTCGAGATCCGGTCCGCCAACGTCGTCCATGTGGAAGAACACCTCTTCGTCGACGGCGTCAGTCGTGATGAACCCGTAGCCACCGGTTTCGTTGAAGAAGTCGACCGTTCCGGTGACCGTGCCGTCGACGAGAGCACCGTCCGACGCGGCCGCCCCTGCCGTCTCGATTTCCGAATCGTCGGTGTTGAGGCGGGTGACGTTCGTTGCGCGGGGCCCCTTATCGGCCTCTTCGACGGTGAACCCGATTCGTTGTCCTTCCTCGAGGTCCGGGCCGCCAACGTCGTCCATGTGGAAGAACACCTCTTCGTCGACGGCGTCAGTCGTGATGAACCCGTAGCCACCGGTTTCGTTGAAGAAGTCGACTGTTCCGGTGATCGTGCCGTCGACGAGAGCACCGTCAGCTGTCCCTGTCGTGTCGGTGGCCGCCGACTCGTCGGTGTTGAGGCGGGTGACGTTCGTTGCGCGGGGACCCTTTTCCGCCTCTTCGACGCCGAATTCGACCTTCTGTTCCTCCTCAAGGTCCGAGCCACCGACATCCTCCATGTGGAAGAACACCTCTTCGTCGACGGTGTCGGTCGTGATGTACCCGTAGCCACCGGTTTCGTTGAAGAAGTCGACTGTTCCGGTGTGCCGATCCGCCGCCGAGGGGTCGTCGGGCGTCGCCGCCACGTCCGTCTGTGCGGACGCCGCCTCTAACGGCACAGTCTCGGATTCCGAGTCGCCACCCTCCCCGTCGCGGGTATCCACCTTGTCGACGACGCGGTCGAATGCCGCCTCAAGGTCGCGCCGAAGCTCGACGACCGTCTCCTGGCGGTCGTGCTGGTGCTTCGAGAGCGCGCACCGTATCGTGCGGTCCAGTTCCTCCGGGACGGATGGGTCGACGTCCGTCGGCGCCGGCGCCTCGTCGTTCAGGTGCGCGTACATCAACTGACTGCCGCTCCCCGCGAACGGGGGCTCGCCGGTGAGGCATTCGAAGAGGACGCAGCCGAGCTGGTAGATGTCCGTGAAGTCGCTCGGGTCGCCGTACTCGTCGGTGTCGAACTGCTCCGGTGCCGCGTACGCCGGGGAGAGGCCGTCGATGCTTCCGGAGTGCTCGGTCAGGAAGGTCGCCAGCCCCCAGTCGGTCACCTTCGGGACGTCCCACGTCCCCGCGGCCGTCTCGCGAAAAAGGACGTTCGACGGCTTGAGGTCGAGGTGTGCGATACCGTGTCGATGCGCGTAGCGGACGGCGCGACAGAGACAGATTCCGATCCAGAGCGCCTCCGCAAGGTCAAGCGACGTCTCGGCCTCGTCGAAGCGAGCGCGGAGACTTCCGCCGTCCATGTACTCAAGCGCGATCCACGGCACCGGTCGACTTCCCCAGTCGACGACGCCAACGACGTGCTCGTGGTCGTCGATCTTCGACCACCGTTTGGCCTCCTGGTTGAACGCGCGAAACGTCTCTTCGGTTATCGTTTGCTGGAGCCGCGGCTCCTTGAGCGCGGCCGGCGTCTCGCTGCCCGCCAGTGACACGCGAAAGACATCAGCGTTCCCGCCTCGTCCGAGACGGTCCTCCTTCGAGAGGTCACCGTGGTCGATCGATCGGTGGTCGGGACTCGCCACCGTCGAGAGGTCGGGCGTTCGGGGAGTATCGGCACTCCATCGAGTCATGGGCATCAGTTACACGACTCGATCCATATATCCCGTGGATGCCCAGGGGGTACTCGGCGTACGCTAACCGCAGGTGGGGCAAAACCACCTCGCGATCGTCAAGGCAATCTACGTCCATGTGTAGCGTTGTTTCACCCAGACCGGTCCCGGGTATTCTGGATCACACCCGTAGATTCATCCGAACCCGCCCACCAGAGCACGCATGGAGGTACTGGCGTTCGGCGATGCGCACATCAAGCCGACCGGCGACGCCGTCGACTACGACAGCCTCACGGTCCCCGCATCGGTCGACGCGATCATCGTCGCCGGCGACGTCGTCCACCGAACCGACGCGGAGAGCCTCGACACCGGGCACGAGTTCCTCGCCCGTCTCGACGCCGCGGATCCACCGGTGTTCTGCGTTCCAGGCAACCACGACCCGCTTCCGGCGTACGACACCCTCCTCGACGGTCTCGACGCCACACTCGTGCACGAGACCCACGCGACCATCGAGACGGATGACGAGACGCTCACCGTCGTTGGCTGGGGTCTCGAGACGACGACGTTCGCACCCGAGATCGAACTCACTCAGTTCCCAGCCCTCGACCCCGGTGACGGGACAGAGTCCGACCAGTACGCGCTCGATCAAGCATCCTCGACCCTCGAGGACGTCGCGTACGACCTCCTCGTCGAGAACGATGCTGAGAGCCCCCGTGAGCAGGCACGCGAAGCGGCCGATCGCCTCGGCATCGAGCGGGCGAACCGACCGACGTTCGCCCAGCAGTGGAACCACCTTCGGACGGCGTATCAGCGCCTGTCGACACTCTTCGGGGCACCGACGGACCCGACGCTCGTCGTCACGCACGTCCCCCCGTACAACACCGCCCTCGACGAGCACCACTCGATCGGAACGCGCGAGCGTGACCTCGACGGCTACCACGTCGGTTCGATCGCGCTCACCCTCGCACTCCGCGAGCACACACCCTTCGCCGCGCTCAGTGGTCACTCGCACCGCGAACGCTACGAGGTCGAGCCGACGCACCTGCTCGGCCTCGGCTTCCAAGTTATCGCGAGTGTCGACCTCGACTTGCAGCGTGGCGCGTTCGGGTACCGATACCTCCACCATTGACGGTGATAGGCTGACGAGAGTGAGAGATTCCGGCGGCGTTCACGAAAGAGGACCTCGCCGCCATCTGCGATGCCGTCGGCTACGAGATCGACGCCAACTCGCTGCCGCCGACAGCACAGATGCGCGCTGGTATCCTCGCGAGGATCGATGAACGCGACGATGATGCGACGAATGAGATCGGTCGGGCATTCCGGAAGGGCGAACTCGAAGCGATTGCCGACGCGCTCAGCGAGTAGCTTTTCTCTCTCTCACTAACTGTCCATGTCGGGTAGTCGCAGTTAGTCGTCGAAGAGGCAGCGTGTTGCGGCGTTTTCGCCGGTAAGTGTCCGCTGGTCGTCGTTGGTATCGGGGAAGAGTGCGGCCTGCTCGTCATCCTCACTTGAATCCTGTACGTCGGGGCGGTCGTCAACGCCGAAGTCGCTGGCCTCGGGCTGATCGCGTCGTGACTCACGGTCGCGATGGTCGACGTCGGCGCCGAAATCCTCGAGAGACGTTTCGACGCTCGACTCCTGGACTTCGAGTTCGCCATCGTCACTGAACGCTGCTTGATGGTGGACTTCTAGGTTTGGTGTGTCGTTCATCATTGAATGCCTCCACCCTCTCGGGTGGCTCATTGACATCCTCCTCCGCGTGAACGCGGAGGAATCCCACGGCACCGCACCGCTGGGTTGGGATATTAGGGTTTGCAGTCTACCACCTCTGCCCGAGGTTGGAATCCTCGGGAGAGGTCGTGAAGGAAGACTGCGGGCTGTGCCAACCAGCCGGTACTCCTATCCTCGTCCAAACTGGCCGAAGACTCGGAGTTACTTTGATTAATGTCGAGACGGATGTTTTCCGCCCCGTTCACGTCAGCGTTGAACGCCGCATCACACGTTTCACACACGTACAACCCACGTTCGACACGCTGACTGTCGTCTGCTCTCCCGCAGACGCAACACGTCTTGCTCGTGTCGCGCTCGGACACTTCTACGACGTCGATGCCCTCGACTTTCGCCTTGTAGGTGAGGATGTTGGTGAAGCGGTCGAACGCCCATCCGTGCAGGTCGAGGTTCCCGTGCCGACCCCAGTTCTTCGACGCACCGTCTTCGTCCTCGCGGACACCCGTGAGTGCTCCGACGTTGATGCGGCCAACCCCCTTCTCGACACACCGCTCGACGATGTGTGTCGCCAACGAGTGGAAGAAGTGAGTTCGGCGCTCCGACCACTTCTTGTGCAATCGGGTGGCTCGCTCTCCACCCGAATCATCGCACTTAGCGATCTCCTTCGGGAAGTAGTAGCCGTCCTGTTTCAAGCGATTTCCGGGGTACAAGTCAGCGTTCTCGGTGCTGTATGCGACTGCCGCGAAGTTGCAGATGCCGAGGTCAACACCAGCCGTCTCGGTACCGGGAGCGGTGGGCGTCTCGATCTCGTCTTTGCAGACGAGGTGCAGTTCCCATCGACCCTTTGCCGTGTCGTAGACAGCGCGAACTTGTTGCAGGTTCTCAACGGTGACGCCGGGGCGGGTCTCGTACTCGACGAGGATGTATTCCCACGCTTTCGGGTGTTCCTTGTGATTCGCCCCTTTCGAGAGCCGAACACGGTTGTTCTTCGTGTCGTGCCGGATGCCGTTCTGCTTCCACGTCACTGTGCTGCGCGGGTGTTCCTCGTGGACGCGACGACCGTGGTCGTCGTAGTAGTTTTTCTTGCGGTAGCCGGGCGGATTCGCCCGATCGTCGGATGTCCTCTTGCCGTACCACGAGTTGAAGGCTTCAGCGAGTTCCTCCAGAACGCGCTGACTGGACTGACTATGCAGCCCCTTGTATTTGGAGTGAGTCTTCAACTCGTCTTTGAGGTCAGCGTGGTCGGGAATCTCGCCCGTCTCCTCCCAGACTTGCCGGGAGTGATAGTTGGCGACGTTCCAGAGTTTGCTGGCACTCCATCCGTGCCGGTCGAGCGAGTCCGCTACCTGTGTATGGTTGCGGATTCTCGCTCGGTGGGTGCGATGGACTTCCAGCATCCTTTGGACGCCTGTATAATCAATTATACTCATACTTCTTGTAAAGATTCGGATTGGGGACGGTGGAATATCCGACTCGGCTATTGACGGTGGACTGTGGGGGAGTTGTCGGATTCATCCTGACCCTAAAGGGTCAGGTATTCTCCTCGATTCTGTATAAACTGACCCGTGAAGTCAGCACACCCATTCACCCGCACACTTATCCACCACCACACAGTACTAGTCGGTATGCCGATCGATATCGAGGAGTTTGAAGACGGCGAGGAAGCGGAGCGGACGACCGCTGAACTCATCATCGAGTTTCTCCTTGAGAACCGCGATGCCGCGTTCACTCGGAGTGAAATCGCGACCGCGATCGACCGCAATCCGAACACGGTCGGGTCGAACCTCTCACGGCTCAAGGAGAGAGGGCTCGTTCGGCACCGCAAGCACCATTGGGCGCTCACCCGTGACCTAAGTCGGGTTGCGGAAGCGATTCGGTTCTCCGATCTTCTCTCGACACTCACACTTGAGCATGGGCCTCTTATCGCGAGTGAAGAGGAGGCAGAGGCGTGGGCGGACGCCCAACCGGATCAGCTACACCCCTCAGAGACGGACAACAAGGAGCAGTCCGGCGAGAACCGTGCTGCCCAGCAGTCCTCGGACCACTGATGCAGGCAGATGGCCGTGACTACCAGCCGGGAGACGTCGTCTGGACGGTCGACCCGTTCAAGACGGGGACGAGCGTCTCCCGGATGTTCTGCATCGTCAGTACCCGAACGCACCCCTTCGAGGATGAGCAGTTCGTCGGGTGTACGCTCACAACGACGGACCACGCCGTCGCGCATCCGCTCTACGACCACTATTGGGAGCTGGGCGGCACTCCCGAGCAATCCTACATCCTCCCGCTCTCGCTCCATACGCCACGCGCCGCGAATATCCAAGCACCACCAGACTACGCCGCGATCGACGATCCGTGGCAGGGCCGAATCACCGATGCACTCCTTGACCAGATTATCGAGGAAATCGTCTGGACGCTTCGGCGTCGGTGACCACTCGGAGGTGATGCTTCACTTCTCATCTCGAAGTTCGCTCGCTCTCTGTGCGAGCCAGCGAAGGATCGGTTCACGATTCTGATGCGCGTTCTCGTAGGCGACACACGCTCAGGCGGTCTCGATATCGGGAATCGTGACGATGCACGCTCGGAGGAGGTCGAGATTCTCCGGTATGAGTCGCTGTTCCGGCGTCAGACCACTCGCGTCGTCGCTCTTTTGGCCAGGCATGAATGTACGCCTCACCCGCTCGCGGCGACGACAAACCTACCGGAGTCCTTGACGCTCGCCCTTAGTCGTCTCCGACTTCTGGTTGGATCTGTCGTGCATCCTCGGCGAGCCGATGCAGATACTCCCGAAGGACGTCCATGTCCTCTCGGGCGTCGGCGAGCGTCTCGGCTTTCACTTTGCCCTTGATCTTGTCCTCGTCGCGCGTTCCGGAGCCCCGTTTGAGTTGGACAGTGATCGAGACGCCGACGTCGGTACGTTCGACGTGCTGGGTTTCGGTCGGCTGGTCGGCGCTCGCATCGCTCGAAGAATTAGTCGTATCGGACATTGTCAGTGGAGGTGGCTAGGCAGTTGGTGCGACGTCCTCAGGGAGGACGTGTTCGATATCGGCGTCAGTGAGCGTCCAGGTGCCATCGGTATCGTACTCGAGTTGGCTGATGACCTCGTCTTTGAACGTCTGGTAGTGTTCGCGAGCGAGCGTCGCGTTGTCTGTATAGTCGAGGAGAACAGCGAGTGCGAGCTGTGCCGGGCCGCTGCCGCGATAGCCGACGGCGAATCCGCTCGGACTATGGCGGGCGATCTGGAGGCTGCGCTCCGGCGTGAGGCGCTCCCCACCGGGATGGGTCGTCACGACCGTCTCTCCCTGCTTCCGGGAACCGACATAGTGAATCTCGCTCTGGTGGTGTGTGGTCTGTGCCGTCGCGTGATCGTCGAAGGTTCCACTCATCGTCTAGTTCGAGAGCACCACATGGGCACTCCCGCACCCCTCTCGGGGTCGACAAACACGACGGCGATTGCGGCCCGCCCAGTTTAACCAACACCGTCCCGACTCCACTGCCAATTGTTGGTTAACACGCCATCGTCCGAATTCCTAATACTGCCTCTGAGAGTCTAAAACGGTTGCAAAGTAGATATTTACACTTTGCACACGGGATGTCTACACGTCGCTCGTCCTCGCGAGTTCGTCCTCGAAGTAGCAGTCGGCACACCGCTGGTCGCCACGTGCGGCGTAGACCGGGTCCGCCGGCACTGTCTGACAGCTCGTACAGTAGCCGAAGGCGGTTTTCGGGATTGGCTTCTGCCACGGCGGCCGTCGACGAGTCGTGTGGCTCGCCATCGTTAGTAGTGGACGTCGACGGGGACGATCCAACACGACTCGACGCCGTCGAGAATCCGCTTGAGGCGGTCTCGGTCCCGAACCCCCTGTCCGTGTTCGTCGTAGAGGACGACTGACGGCCCGCGATAGGTGCCAAGATTGTGGCAGGCGTGCCGGACGAGGTCCTCGTCACGCATGATCGCCTCGTCGTTGAGTTCGTCCAAGCCCTCGCGAACAGCCGTGAGGTTCTGTTCGAACGCCTCGATGGTCGCCTCCCAGCCAGCCTCGAGGAGGTCTTCGCCGGCGTCAGACTCAATCGGCGCCGCGGCCGGCCGCTCACCCCACCGCGCTTTGCCCGCCCCAGTGACGTCTGCCTCGTCGAACGTTACGTAGTAGTCGAAGACGGCGTTGGCGTCTGGGGCGACGCCGACCAGTCGGTCGAACGCAGATCTGCCTGCTGCAAGTGCTTCGTCGCGCGTCGATGCCTCTACGAGGGCGTAGATGAGCATGTGCATCTTTGAGTCTGACGCACGCCTTCGGGGCGCGCGTCACCCCTCTCCGCACGACAAACATCTCAGATATGACTTATGACGAAGGACTTTGTTGTGATGGGGTGGTTCACACTCGACGTCTGGTGTGTCTCGCCGCCGTCATACTCCTGATGGTGCGACGTTAAGCGTTAGATAGAGTCCTACTATTTATTCACGTAGTCTTGATTTCAGTTATCACCAGAAGACCACGCTATTCACAGATCAAAATTCTGTGCAGATACGCCCTCAAATACCCAAACCACATATCCTGAAACTTATAGGAACACAGCATCTGTTCAATCTCAATGGGAAGCTTCACCGATCGAATGAACGAGGCAAGTGATGGAAATCTCCGCATGGTCGCCCGACTCGAAAACGTAGACTTTCAGTTGGAGTACGTTCGAGACGACCTTGAGGGAAAGTTCTCAGAGGATACCCTTGAGGAGGCATATCAGACGGTCATGGGAAACTTGGTCTGTTCTCATGATTTCACACAGATTGCTGATGGGAAGGGATTGGAGTCAGAAGTGTACATTCTTGAGACGAAGATCGTGTTCATCTTCCCAGCATCACGATACGAAGGGTACTTCGTCTCATTTGACCGCGGTGACTCAGTCACGGTACTCGGCATCAACAATGTAGCAAGAGAGTTTGAGCGAATCCAGACAGATTGAGGAATTACTCTCTGTATTCAGCTCCGAGAACGCTAACGCGATCTGGGTGTATCCACACGCTAGGTTCGCACGCCTACCTAACGGCTGTTCCACCTCATATCTCGCGGAATGAAGGATGGAAGTCTATCTGCACTCCGAGTTACGATGGGTCCGGGCCGTGGCGTGGTGTCCCACAGACCTGACAGTCCCAGATTGGCTGCCCAGCCCACTGTTCGGCTGGACTGGGTTCGACGCCGTCGAAGCGATGTAGGGTCTCACACTCACAACGTTGACACATGAGTGTCTCCCGTGTCGGCGTTGCGGACGACCGCTGCCCTGCATCATCGGGACGCGACGGCTGTTTGAGTGCGAGCGCGGGGACGAGCCAGAGAGCATCCTCTGCTTGCTCATGCACCATGCTGAGTCGCTGCCGCGAGTCGATCGCGTCCCCGGCATGGTCGTAGAGGTACGTCGCGTGTCCGCCTGAGTCCGCATCATCCCCCCACTGCGTTCGGCTACACGCTTCGTGAAGTAGGCGTTCGCCGACGTCGCTCTCCACTTGGACGACGTCGGGCAGGTCACCCCATCGCTTGGTGAGCGTTCGCGACGGCGAGCCATCACCATCGGCGACGAGCTCGCACTCGTGGACCGCGGTGTCGCCCTTTGCGACGAGGAGTGAGTGCGCGGCGGTTCCCTTCGCGAGCGCCGCCGTCTCTGTGCGGGCCGCGACGACCGTGAAGACGAGATGGAGGAACTCCATCTTCACCTCTCCGTCGTCCTGGTTCGCCTCGTCTCTTGTAGTGCGCTCGTGGCGGCACGACCGACACGTCTCACACGCTGGCGGGACGAACTGGCCACAGCCGGGGCACGTCGACGGCGACTCCTGTGTCTCGGGATAGTCGGTCCCCGCTAACCGATCGCGTGGGTCGCCGTCTTGTTCGAGGACGTGGTCCGGTTCTCGGGTCGCTTCGCCTCTGGGCCGAAATGCGTCCTCGTCGCGACGGCGATCAGGGTCTCGCGTCACACGATCTGTTCGCTCGCCTCTACAGATATATCTGGGTTGGTGGTACTCTGATTGCAAATTGGATTCGTATCTGCTGGACTGCGTATCCATATCTGTGTTCCCGGCCGATGCCTCATTCTCGCGGGTCACCAACCGGAACGTCACCGTACTCGGGACAGTTCACCCAGCCTTGCCCGAACGCCGCTCCAAGCCCCTCATCGGGGTACCACTCGTGTTTTTCTCCGCAGTTCGGGCAGTCAACGCGTGGGGGCTGGATCTCCGCGGCCTCCTGCTGGAGATAGTGATTCCCCTGGTAGGCACGACAGTGCTGACAGACGTTGCCCCAGACTCGCTTCTCAAGGGTCCTACTATATACTCGCTCGACTGGCGTTTCATACTCCGCGAGCAATGCTCCCAGTGGTGTATCCAGATGGTCGTTGCGGGGCCACACAACCGGCGTGTCCTCACCACACTTCCAGCACTCCGTCTGCCACGTCACGAACTTCTCGTGATCTGCGGGGAACTCTTCCGGGAGCATCGTTGCTCCCCTTGTTCGCTCTATTCGTATTTGGCTGCTTCTACGCCTTGACGCAGTATTCCCCCGCCTAACTACAGAATTAGATTCGGACTACTGGAGTTCGCTCCGGAGCGTCTCACGATGCGTCCGAATCGTGGTTGTCGTGACGCCTGCGGCGTCCGCGACTGCAGCCTGTGTAAGTCGATACTCGCTCTCCTGAGCTACGTAGTAGAGGCAGGCCGCAGCGAATCCCGGTGGCGACACCCCCTGCACGAGAGATTTGGCCTCGGCGCGTTCTGCGAGCATCCGTGCCTGTCGCCGAATCTCGTCTGGAACGTCGAGATTGGAGGCGAGACGTGGGAGATACGCATGAGGCTGCATGGGCTGCGCCGGCAGTCCGAGTTCCTCGTTCAGCGTCGCGTAGGCGTTGGTCACGCGATTCTCACCGACGCGTGCGGCCTCGACGACGTCCGCGAGTGGAAGGGTTCGGCCGTTGCACCGGCAGGCGGCGTAGACGCTCGCCGCTGCCACCGCCTCGATTGACCGCCCTGGGAGGAGTCCCTCGGAGTGGGCGCTCCGGAAGAGCTGGCACGCCTGCTCCTGGAGCGAATTGTCGACGTCGAGGACGCTCGCGACTCGCTGTACCTCTCCGAGTCCGTGGCTCAGGTTTCGCTCCTGTTTGGAACGGAACCGACCCCGTTTTTGCTCGCGACGTAGCCGTCCGAGTTGCCGACGCTTCTTTGTGGAGAGTCTGTTCCCGTTTGCGTCGCGCTTCCACCCGATCGTCGTCGAGAGTCCACGGTCGTGGCGCGCCGTCGTGAGTGGGGCACCTGTTCGCTCCGTCCCCTCCTCGTACACCGGCTCCCCGCTATGGTCAATTGCGTGCTCCGTCAGGACGAGTCCGCACTCCTCGCAGACTGTCTCTACTGTGTTCGTCTCGACTCGCCCACCGCACTCCGGGCAGCCATTCGTCTGGTCGTCAGTCTGGACGTCCTCGTCGAAGCCGTTCGCGTAGATCTCTCTCGAAGCCATCCTGATCACGAGGAATCCCTCGAACGCGCTGCTCTGCTGGACCCCTCACCTTTCTCGGGGTGACAAAACAGCGCGTGGCTAGTTCTCAGCGTCTTAACCAACGCCTGACTGGGTCTGAGTGTGATTTTGGTTGATGGTTGAGGACTCCCGCCACCGTTTCCGAAGCTCTGATTGATTGCCGATCAGAACACCGTCTGGGTTTCTACCGCATTGCGACCGGGAACGTCCTGATGACGCCGCCGTCCCACCACGTTTCAATCCCGTTCTGGGTTTCTACCGCATTGCGACACGACGACGGCCAGGAGCACCGCGAGCACGGCCGGTTTCAATCCCGTTCTGGGTTTCTACCGCATTGCGACCCGTCGTCCACGCGTCGAAGATACTCCCGTCCTTGTTTCAATCCCGTTCTGGGTTTCTACCGCATTGCGACGAAATGGACGACGTTAGCCACACCAGTAAAGACGTTTCAATCCCGTTCTGGGTTTCTACCGCATTGCGACTACATCGAAGCGTTCGCGGGCCTTCTCGCCAGGGTACGTTTCAATCCCGTTCTGGGTTTCTACCGCATTGCGACCCGAAAAGGTCGCGGTTCCGTCCGCTCACTCGCCGTGTTTCAATCCCGTTCTGGGTTTCTACCGCATTGCGACTTCCGTGCGTGCAGCCGGTCAGCCGTCGACTCGTAGTTTCAATCCCGTTCTGGGTTTCTACCGCATTGCGACGTGAATAAGAGCGCGCCGAAACTCTATCTTGGCTACGTTTCAATCCCGTTCTGGGTTTCTACCGCATTGCGACCGAGCGCACGCCGCCGGACTGACCCAACTCCACTGGTTTCAATCCCGTTCTGGGTTTCTACCGCATTGCGACGTTGCGGTCCGCGTCGCGCGTCCTCTCAGTAGTAAGTGTTTCAATCCCGTTCTGGGTTTCTACCGCATTGCGACCCGATGTCGCTCGTCTCGTCGACGTCGCCGGCAACGTGTTTCAATCCCGTTCTGGGTTTCTACCGCATTGCGACACAGTAGCGTGTGAGTCTGCCGGAACCGTCGCCTGGTTTCAATCCCGTTCTGGGTTTCTACCGCATTGCGACTCGTTGATGCCGTCGCCAAATACCATACTCCAACCAGTTTCAATCCCGTTCTGGGTTTCTACCGCATTGCGACGCAACTAATTGAGTCCGTAGAGTGGAGTGAGTACAGTTTCAATCCCGTTCTGGGTTTCTACCGCATTGCGACAGGCGCATCTCGCCGTCGAGGACCTCATCCGCGAGTAGTTTCAATCCCGTTCTGGGTTTCTACCGCATTGCGACATGGCGTCGGAGCTCGTGGAACTCGCGATGAGGTTTCAATCCCGTTCTGGGTTTCTACCGCATTGCGACGCGAGCTACGCGGTCGACGTCCACTGGGACGAGGAGTTTCAATCCCGTTCTGGGTTTCTACCGCATTGCGACGTTCGTTCTGAATCTCCTCAACCGCTATCATTCCAAGTTTCAATCCCGTTCTGGGTTTCTACCGCATTGCGACCGAAACCACAATCATGGACTCGGGTATCGGCGACGAGTTTCAATCCCGTTCTGGGTTTCTACCGCATTGCGACCCGACCGGCAGCGGCTGGCTCGACGACGCCGGCAGGTTTCAATCCCGTTCTGGGTTTCTACCGCATTGCGACGGCGCGACGCCGTTCCCGACCAAAATCACGTTCGCCCAGGTTTCAATCCCGTTCTGGGTTTCTACCGCATTGCGACATCACGGACCCAGAGGACGGAAATCCGGTGTTCGAGTTTCAATCCCGTTCTGGGTTTCTACCGCATTGCGACTCGTAGTAAGCGCTCGGCATGAGCGCAAATCCGAGATCAAGGTTTCAATCCCGTTCTGGGTTTCTACCGCATTGCGACGGGTCGCCAAATCCACCCCGTCCGACTCGTCTAAGTTTCAATCCCGTTCTGGGTTTCTACCGCATTGCGACCTGCTGGGTGTGGGCAACCGAAGGCGAACGCTTGTTTCAATCCCGTTCTGGGTTTCTACCGCATTGCGACCGAGTGCGCGTCGAGAATCCCATACTTTCTGCGTGTTTCAATCCCGTTCTGGGTTTCTACCGCATTGCGACACGAGCGTCGACGCGGTCATCGGCGTCCAGTACCTGTTTCAATCCCGTTCTGGGTTTCTACCGCATTGCGACAGCGCGCGTGAGCACTCTGTCTCGCTCGCTCTCGTGTTTCAATCCCGTTCTGGGTTTCTACCGCATTGCGACAGCTGATGCTGAAGCCGTCGAGTGAGAGGCTCGTCGGTTTCAATCCCGTTCTGGGTTTCTACCGCATTGCGACTGTCGCGCGGTTCGATCTCGAAGACTGCCTGCGAGTTGTTTCAATCCCGTTCTGGGTTTCTACCGCATTGCGACAGCGCGGCCGAAATCGCCGTCGCGAACTACTGGGCAAAGTTTCAATCCCGTTCTGGGTTTCTACCGCATTGCGACCCAACAAGCCAAAAACCAGCAGATAAACACGTCCTAGTTTCAATCCCGTTCTGGGTTTCTACCGCATTGCGACACGCCGCACGTACCGATATTGTCCAAGTCTGGGAACTGTTTCAATCCCGTTCTGGGTTTCTACCGCATTGCGACCCGAGGGAGGAAGTCCTTGGCCGGGACCCCTCGGGGTTTCAATCCCGTTCTGGGTTTCTACCGCATTGCGACATCAAAGACCTTGGTGCGCTCAAGTCCGAGCCAATCTTGTTTCAATCCCGTTCTGGGTTTCTACCGCATTGCGACCGAACGAACCCCGGAACCTCTCCACGGTCAACGAGGTTTCAATCCCGTTCTGGGTTTCTACCGCATTGCGACCTCATCCTCACCGCCGATGGCCCCCGCCGCCTGTTTCAATCCCGTTCTGGGTTTCTACCGCATTGCGACAACGGGCAGACTGGCGAGGTTCGCGCGGCGGATCTTCGTTTCAATCCCGTTCTGGGTTTCTACCGCATTGCGACGCACGCCGGCTTGGACGGCGGCGAGCACGACGATCCGTTTCAATCCCGTTCTGGGTTTCTACCGCATTGCGACCCGGCGACCGCGACGCCGCCGTCGTCGAGAACGTCGAACTGTTTCAATCCCGTTCTGGGTTTCTACCGCATTGCGACGGTGACCGGTCTCCCGCCGACGTCGTGGGAGTTCGAGTTTCAATCCCGTTCTGGGTTTCTACCGCATTGCGACAGGGGGAATTCTCTCGCGCATAGCACCTATAGTTTTCTCTCCGATGGCGAGAGACGGCCCACGTTTCGTGGACCCCTGCTGTACACGGCCTTCAAAAAGGTCCACGAAGGGTGGTTTAGATGACGTTCGATTGTTCATCCGGTGGGTCCGATCCGAGATCGGTCGTCGCGCCGAGACAGGAGTTACAAAGCCGATAGAGGCGGACTCGGTCTCCGTCAGCGGGTTCGATGTGCGATTCGAGTTTGTCCTCGAGTTCGACGCGTTCTGATTCCGAGACGTCAAGCTCGAATACGCTGTACTGTTTCCACGCGCCGTAGCTTTCGAGCGTTCGATAGACGCGTCGTCGGTTCGCATCGTCGTGAACGTCGTACGTTACTGCGAGCCTCATCGGACGACCTCCAGTGCGTGATAGTCGTCCATCTCCCCGGTGATCGTTTTTCGGAGAAGGATCGCCTGCTGTCGGATGGCTTTGCGTCGCGTCACCTCGTACCCGAAGTGGGGATGGGTCAGTGTCTCGTCCATGTAATCGTCGAACTTTCCGAGATACGTCTGGAACGCGTCGTCCGTGAGTCGATTGTCGTCGCGGAACTCGCTGTGCGTGATCGCTCCCCGGTTCACGAGGCGCGTCACGAAGGAGTCACAGAACAGCGGTCGGAATTCCTCCTGCAGGTCGAGCGCGAGCGACGGGCGTCCGTGTCGGTCCGCGTGTAACACTCCGAGGAAGGGATCGAGGTTGTACGCACGAAGCGCGCTCAACACCTCGTTCTTCATCATCACGTACGTCAGCGAGAGGAGCGAGTTGATGTGATCCTCGGGCGGGCGTTTCGTTCGCTTCTCGAACGTCCAGCCGTCGACGAGCGTCTCGTCGAGCCGAGCGAAGTATCGGCCTGCTGCCTCCCCTTCGATACCACGGAGGTCGTCCGCGTTCGTCGCGGTCGAGACGCGCTCGCCGAGATCGGCGAGGACGTCAGTTCCTGTGACGCCCTTGCGAGAGAGGAGGGTGCGCGCGTTCCGAATCTTCGCGGCGATCATCGCCTTCGCGATGCCGAGCTCGGTCTCGTCGTCGAGCGCGTACTGTGCACGGCGGACCTCCGCAATCGTGTTCCGCTCCGGGACGAAACTCCCGCGATACTTCCCGTTCTGCGTGAAGTAGTTCAGGACGATTCCGTGCTCGTTCGCCTCTGCGACGAACGGCGTCGAGAAGTTCACCCCGCCAAAGACGTTGATCGTCTCAAGCTTTTTCACGGGGAACCTCGCGAGCTCTCCATCGTCGCCCTCAACGTCGTAGACGACGATCTGCCCGCCGTCCGTCCGGACTTGCGTTCCCTGCGTCGTGACGTAGACGACCGAGTCCTCGAACGCCCCTTGGCTGTCTTTCATACGTACTCCTCCCACTCTTTACTCGGCATACGGTCGGGTTCCAGCTGTAACGTCTCTTCGGGGAGACAGTACGACCGAACCGAGCAGGCGGTACACTTCTCAGGGTTATCGGTTATCGGTGGGACATCGTCCGGAGACATCGCGCGCATCTCCTTGATCCGGTCACGAACCGCATTGCGGAGGTCGTCGGTGATCCGTACGTGCATGCGCTGGTCAGTCTCGTAGAGGTAGATCGCACCCTCCCGAACCGGCTCTCCCAGATATGACTCCAGTAGGAGACAGTACCCGGCGAGTTGGAGTTCATCGCTCCGGTAGTAGTCCCCTCCCTCTGCGCGTTTCCGCTCAATCGGGATCAGATCGTCATGGAGTTCGAGGACGTCGATTTTCCCCTTGAGGCCGATGTCCTCGTCTTCGAGGTAGAGTTCGTCGACCCACCCGCCACGCTCTGATTTCGAGTCGTGAAGGGACGTCCCCTCGGTGCGCTCGTAGTTGGTTCCCTGCGTGTCGAAGAAGTGGAGGTACCAGTAGCGACGGGGGCAGTAACTGTACTGGTTCAGATCGGAGGCGTTGATTAGCTCTTCGTTCATATTTAGCGGCGCTCGACGTCGACGGATGTGATTCCGTCCGGTTCCACGTACGCGACGTACTGGCCGTATCGGACCTCGATCGGCATCACCGCCTTCGGAAGCGAGAGGTCGGAGAAGAACTGTCGGAGCACGCCCTCGTCGACTTCCGTCTCAGCGAAATCGGCTTCCTCGATTTCCGGGTAGATCCACCGGGAGAACATCTGCTCGATCTCGCTGTTGGACCCGCTGTAGTCTCGCGGTCGATTCTCGTAGCCAGGGAATCGGGCGGTGATTGCGACCGGTTGTGTTGACTCTCGACGATCGACGACCAGTGTCCCGTCGGACTCTATGTCCTCAATATCGTAGTACCGGAGCGTCGTCAGGAGGTCGTACGACGTGAGCGCACGCCGATCGCCTCGCGGATACTTGATGTCGACGGGTAGCGAGCGACCGCGGAGGCTCTCGAGGGCCCCGCAGCAGTGTCGCGCGAAGTCGAGAATCTTCCGCGTGGCGCTGTTCTGCATAACCGGCGACCCGAACTCACCGGCGCCCTCCAAGGTAGAATCGACCGCACGGAAGAATGCACGCCACTTCCCGTACTCGGAGACAGACTCGAAATCCGCGAACAGTTCCGCTCCGAACCACTCGTCCTCAGTCATCCGCGAGTGGATCGCGTACGCCGCGCGCATCCCGACGAGGCTTCGGAGCGCCGCAATTTCCTCATCTCGGCTTCGATGCGTTCCGAGCGCGTCGTAGATTGACGCAGCGAAGTCGGGATACCGCGTCTCGTCCGGCCACGCCATATCTCCGAGTCCGAACACGTGGACAGTCGCCTCGTACTCCCGGCCGGCGCGACCGAACCGTTGGAGGAACGCGCTCGGCGTCGGCGGTGTCTCCATGAACAGCGTCCGGATATCGTAATCTAGTCCGACTTCGCCTTTGCTCGTCGTGTTGAGGACGAAGAAGTCCTGGGACTCGAGGCTCGCGTCCGGGTCGTTTGTGTCGAACCCGTTGTCCTTCGCGACGTGTTCGAACACGTCGGGGAACTCCTCGGCGAGGTACGCGTGGAAGTCGTTACTCGCCGCGACGCTGTTGAACACGAGCGCGACTTGTGGCTCGCCGAAATCGTCGGCATCCTCGATGAGTTCGCGGAGACGCTCTGCGACCGTCTCGCGCTCTTCGTCGATCACTCGCCCTTCGTGTCTGTTCACGGTCACTGGACGGCGGAACTGATCGCCGTCCTGGACGTACTCCGCGGCGATATCTCGGACGGGAAGCGAGAGCTCATCCTGGACGAACCCGACGAACGACTCGTTCGGCGTCGCGGATGCGAGGAGGACGTTCGTTCCACGCCGGTTGTGCATGACGTGGGTCTGCAGGAGCAGCCCACTTGCGGCCAAGTCGTCGTAGAAGTGGAATTCATCGTAGACGACTGCGTCGAAGCGGTCGAAGAACTGCATCGGTTTCGTTGAGCCGTGGTACTGGTCTTGGATGATCGCCTGCAGGATGTCAGGATTTGTGACGACGACATCGTGACCCTCGTAGAAGTCGGTCAACTGCAGAAGGTCCTCGACGCGGTTATCCCCGTGTCCATCAAGCGTATCGCTGTTAAGGGGCTCCGCGCTGATGCCGTCCCACTCCCCGAATCGCTCGAGCTGTTGGTCCAAGAGCGCGTTCGTCGGGTAGACGACGAGTGACAGGTCGTTCTCCTCGATCACCTCGTAGAACGTCGCGGTCTTTCCCGCTCCAGTTGGTGCTCGGAGGACGGCAACCGGTTCCGCGTCGTCGTCGTGCGCCCACTCGGCGACGCGGTTCTGGAACGCGCGGGCGTGGTCGAAACCGCGCTCGGCGAACCCTTCTGCAGGTGGTTCGGTCGCGAGTGCGGCGCTCCGGACGCGCATCTAGCTCACCTCCGGGACGATCGTCTCACGTGCGTACTCGGGGTCGACACCGACGAAGTGCTGGAGTCGTGGGTCGTTACCGCGCTCGAATGTGTCGCTTCGCTCTAAGAGCTCGGTGAGTGTCTTCGTCGGGAGGTCGTAGACTTCCTCAAGGAGGTACTTGTTCAGCACGAGCTGGTTGAGGCTCGATTCGGTCGCCCGGAACTCCCCGGTCTGTCCGATGCCCATCCGGAACGATGGTCGGGTGGGAAGCGATTCTTCGCTCCAGACAGTGAACTCGAACGTGGAGCCCGGTGAGAGGCCCTGGTACCGACGAATAGTCTGCCACCCGGCCCCTGAACGTTCGAGGATTTCCGGAACCGACTTCCCACCCGTTACCTGATCAGCGACGTCCGGGTCGGCCGTCGTGAAGTGTCGTTCGGAGCGGTAATCAGTGCTCCGAAACGTTCGCTCGTCAGCCTTGACGGTGACTGGGTGCATGTCGCTCACGAACAACGGTAAGTCGCGGAGGTGGTCGTACGAAGGAGTCGTCGCGTCCTCCCCGACGAGTGCATACCGCTTCTCGAGCCCGCAGTATCGGTAGCCGATCGCGTGCATAAGTGCTGTCGCGGAGAGCATCGGCTGCGTTCGGACGGAGCGCCCCTCCGCGCTCGAGTAAAACAGTGGAGCGTACAGCTGTGCCTCGTACGTCTTCTCAATCATCGTCGGTAAACACGTCCATTGCCGCCTCGGTGAGGTGCTTGAACTCCTCACGGAGGACATCGTCGGCGTTGTCGACCTCTCGCGCTGCGACCGCCTTCAGGTCCTCGTACCACTCGGGGAAGTCGTCGACCCCCTCGAACTCACCGTAGACCTCCCAGTCGGCACGACGGACCGCCTCGATGTAGTCGGCGATGCTCTCGTCGATGTCGGCTCCCTCCTCGTGGTATTCCATCAGGAGCTCACCCGTCGAGAGTGACGTGTCGTGCTTGCCGAGGATCACGGCGCGAATCTCATTCCGGACGTTACGCCCTGTCCGCGTCTCGCGCGCTCCGTATCGACCCGTATTCAGGATGTTATGGAGCGCGTAGAGGAGCATCGGCCCCGTCGCAGCTTCGAGTGTGACGAAGTGGACGAGGGAGTTCCCGGGCTGGACCTTGACGTAGTCGAATAGTGCCTCGGACTGCTCATTCTCGTCGGTTCGCATCGTCCCGGACTCGTACACCGCGTTCCGGGTCTCCTTGTTCATCAGGTCGTACTCGTCGGTCGTGTATGTGTATCCCTCGATGACTCGGGACTTAATCGCGAAGTCCTGGTCGCCGGTACCGGCGAGGCCGTACGTGAGCGTCCCGACGTTGATTGACTCTTTAAGCGACGCGGGCTCGTTGTACGTGTACTCCTCGTCGACGAATTCGTCATCGAGCGACCGGAGCAGGTCGAGACCGGTGAGACGTTCCTTGCTCGTGAACTTCTCGCCGTTCACCTGCGCGTGTAGCTGGTCGCCGAACTGTTGGGTTTCGGCGCGGTCGTCGTTCGAGTTGCGGAACAGCGTCGGTTCGGTAATCTCGCGTTCGACAACGAGTGTGACGCTCGGCTTCTGCGTGCGGTAGATCTCGAACGATTCAGCGAGGCCGGTTTCGGGGTAGGTGAGTGTCATTGTGGATCGGTGAGTCGGGTTAGTTGTCGGACGATTCGGCATCGTCGTCTTCGTACAGGACCTGCTCGTAGGCGTAGAGGTACGAATTGACGAGTGCGTTCTCCCAGTCGGAGAGCTTTTTGAGAGAGGCGAGATCGTTCTCAACGAGGTACGTGTGTAAGGCATCAACGAACGCCTCTGCCTCTTCGACCGTCACGTAGCCGGCGTAGTCCTCGCGGTCCGCTGCGTCGTACACCTGCGCTGCGACGTGTTCAAGCAGGTCAGCATCGGACATCTGCTGATTCTTCGCGCTGAGGAACGCATCAATCGCCTCCCGGAAGATCTTCGTCTTCTTGTACTTGCTGTCGTACTGTTCGCCGAAGAGATCGACTCCTCGCTCGGCGACGGTTTTCATGTCCATGAGTTGTTTCGTGTGGTACGTTTCGAGGTACGACTCGAGCTCGGAGAGCCGAGTCGCATGTTCGTGGTTCTGCACCGCGAAGTCGGCGAGATGGTGGAACGTGTCCCGGTCGAGTTGGAGATAGGGGTTCCGCATCCCTGCATTCTGTCCGACCATACTGATGATCTTACAGAGGGAGAGCGCACGTCGGAGGTGTGACTGCTCGTGGTCGTCCCCGCGCTCGATGAACGAGGGCAGCGGACCGAACCGATCGACCGCGTCCAGACCGAGAAGTTCCTGCTGGCGGATGGCATCTTCGTCTACGAACACCTCGTCGGCGTTCTCGAATCGCGTGAACGGCCGACCGAGAACGACCTTCATCCCGGCGTCCTGTGCCGCCTGCAGCAGCTGTCGGACGACGACCATCCGGTGGTTCTTCTCACCCATCGCGGGGTGGCCACCGAAGTTGAACGGTTGGACGTAGTACTGCGGTCGGAGGAGGCTCTTGTCCACCTCCGTGTCGCTGAGGTCAATCGTCTCGCCCTGCTGTAGGCCGACGCGTCCACCTCGGAGACGGATGTCGCCGAGGAACTCGTCGAAATAGTAGTACGCGACACCGACGTTCGCGTTCAGGTTGACGTCGGACCGCTCGCACAGATCCGCGAGGAGTGCGTACTCAAGGTTACACACCTCACAAATTTTCTTGTACTTTGCGTGTGGGCGGACGCGTCGTGAGAACTCTTGCGTTCGATAAACCGCTGAGAGCCCCTTCTGGTAGTTCGTCTCCGCTGCCGCCCCGCAGAGGAAGCACATCTCCCCCTTCGAGCCGAGGCTCGCGGACGCCGTCGCGTCGAAGAACCGGTCGACGACGGAACCGATGGCGTCCGACTCCGGTTCGAGGTCGTCATGGAGGTGGGGCCGAACGTCCTCCCGGAACTCCTTGAGGAACTCCCGGTGCTCCTCGAAGTTCCGGAGAAGGTACGCGACGAAGTGTATCTTCGCCTTCTGCGGGCCCTGTTCCTCGTAGATTTCGTCGTACGCGCTCTGTACGTCCTCGTCGTCGAACTCCGACTGGCCGTCGATGTAAATCGACTTTGCAAGGACCGGGAAGTACGGATTGAACTCTTCCGGGATGTGTTCGAATCCCTCGACGCCGGCAGTCCCGTCGGCGAGGAGATCGCGAAACGTCGTCGCGATGATTTCCTCTTTCTTCTCCGGGTCGAGCGCGAACTCGGCAAGAATGTCGTAGTCGAACGAGTTCCAGTTCAGCTTACACGAAAACGAGTATCGATCGGTCTCGACGAGCTGCTGGCTCAGATGGCTTCCGACTCGCTCCCGAAGCACGCCGCGGTCGACATCGTCACCGAGGTAGAGCACACGATCGGACGTGCTCCCGACGACAACACCGTACTCCTCACCGTCGTCTTCACCGGAGATGACCTCCTTCGTCGCGCCGAGGAGTTCGTCGTTGAGGATCGGCTGTTCGACCTGCGAAAGTTCAAGCAAGTGAACTTCGCCGTCGTCAAGTTTCTTCTGGAGTTCGACGAACCCGCGTTCGATACCGTCACGAAGGATTACCGACGCAACTTGGTCGCCAATCCGGCAGTACCGTGCGAGGCTGGCGAACTCCGTCTCTGTTCCCGTCCCTCGCGTCTCGCGGCTGTCCTCGTTCACTTCCGTCCGCTGGACGAGGTAGTGGAGGTCATCACGGTAGCCGTCGCCGAGGAACGCCTCGACGCCGAAGTCGTCACCGTTCTCGAAGTAGGCGTCGAACGCCTCGCTCGTGTTTCCGTCCATCTCGACACCGTAGGCCTCGCGGACGTACTTGTTCGTGTCGTGGAGTACGAGCGCCGCCGCGAGAACCGACAGGTCTTCCTCAAGGTCCATGATGTTGCGGCCGCCGTCGACGGCGTTGTACACGAATGTGTTCACTCCGATCGTCATCGCGTTGATGACGTGGGCCGCGAGCGACGTCGTCTCCTCCGGATCAGTCTTGGCGTCGTACTCGCCAGCGTGTTCGAGGACGTTCCCGACGAGCGGCGAATCCACGATATAGTCATGCGCGTAGCGGGCTGCGGAAGCAGGTGTGTCGTACTTTCCGGAACTCACGCTGCCACCTCCACAGAGACCGTCCCACACCCGCGAGAGACGAAACCACCCACACCGGCGTACTCGCTGAAGAGCGCGAGCGCCGTGACGGCTGTCCGGATGGCTTCGCTTGCACCCTTGAACCGATAGGTGCAGTCGGCGGTGAATCCCTGACGGAGGATTGGACCACCGTCCTCACCGCGATTGACGAGGACGCTGTGCGTCTCGTACGTGTATGCGTCGGGCTTCTCGATGAGGTTCGTCTCGAAGTCCTCGCGAGTCATCGCGAGGTCGAGTTCGTCGTCCCGCTCGTCCGGGATCGTCGACGACCATTTGCGGAGGAGCGAGCGGAAGACACTGCCTCGGTGGGGGAACATCGTCGTAATCTCCCCACTCTCCTTGATGCAGGTCGGCGTCTCGAAGCACACCTCGATCTCGAAGGTGTCGTGGTTCTGCTTGACGATCCTCGAGGCTTCGTTGAGGAGTTCCTCGTGCGTCGTGTTCGTACTCGCGAAGTCGCGCACGCGGAAGTCGCCGTCGGCGAGCTCGAGCGTGTCGCCGCTGAAGACGAACGCGTCGGCGAGCGCTTGGAAGACCTCCTGATCACGTGGGTCGGCGACACCCAGCTTGAGGTCGTAGGTCTCGTCGCGGATCACGCGCTTGTGGTGATCGCGGTGGCTCCCGTCAAAGGCTCCAAGGAGCCCGCTGTTCGTCAGACTCCCGATCGGGGAGTCGTGGACACGCGTGCTGACGTCCTCGTCGACGTCGTCGAGGGCCGAGAGGACAGCACCGTAGATCTGGTAGCCGTTCGCAGTCGGTACTGGGAACGCCCCCTCGGGCTCGAGAGTCAAGTCGACCCGTCTCATAACCCCCCTAGGTGGCGAATGTTCACGTATCGATTCACGATAGTACGTGCACCGTGATCCCTCTTGTATCTTTTCGTAAATCTGAAACGTATGCAGGGTTACGGAAATACTCCGACTCGATCTCACGATACTGCGTCAAAAGCATTTAGGTGAATTCCGACGAGTCCCCACCGTATGCGCACCTACATCTCTACGATCGGGCACTATAGCCCGCGTGTGATGCGGCCGATACTCGGCCACGGACTTGACGCGGACGACGTCATCGTCCTCCTCCGACCACGGGACGACACGAGTGAACAAGCACAGCGAGCGATCAGTGACGTCGAGCAGACCGTCCAAGATCTCGGACCCGGGGCAGAGACCACGGTCGCAGAGATCAGCTACGAGACGTTCGAAACCGCCGTCCTCGAATGCGTCGACATTTTGGACGCGGCGAATGGAGACGTCATCCTCAACTTCGATGGTGGTCCACGGGAGATTTTCCTCCCATTCGTCGTCGCCGCACTCGCCCGGACCGAACTCCTCGATACCGTCCTCCAGTTTCGCGATGTCGATGAGAGCATCGAAGAAATCGACCTCCCGAATCTCTCGACTCGTCCGTCCGACGCGACGATCGAAACGCTCCGATTCATCGTCTCACTCGATGGTGAGACTACCCTCCCGAACGTCGCCTCGGAGACAGACAAATCCCGGAGCACTATCGGTCGGCATCTCGACGCACTCGAATCTGCGGGAGCCATCAACACGTGGAAGGAGGGAAAGACGCGTCTCGTCCGGCCGACGCTCGCCGGCCGACTTCGGGTATGACGGTATTGTTCGTCGACCCTTTTCAAAGACGTGTACGGCCGGGGTCCACGAAACGTGGGCCGTCTCTCAGTGATCGAGGGCAAACTATAGGGGATCTCAAGAGAAAATATCCCCCTGTCGCAGTACGGCAGAAACCCACGCCGGGATTGAAACACGGCTACCGCGTCTTCTTCCACTCGGTTGACTCGTCGCAGTACGGCAGAAACCCACGCCGGGATTGAAACTCGTCGAGGACGTCGCTCGGAGTCACCTGCTCGGGTCGCAGTACGGCAGAAACCCACGCCGGGATTGAAACCTCGATGGCCTCGCGACGCCGCTCGTCGTCGTCCGGGTCGCAGTACGGCAGAAACCCACGCCGGGATTGAAACGAAGCGAACTCGTCGTACACGCGCCCGGTCGAGCTGTCGCAGTACGGCAGAAACCCACGCCGGGATTGAAACGTCTCGGGACGGCCCGACGTGTACGTACTGATACTGTCGCAGTACGGCAGAAACCCACGCCGGGATTGAAACACCTCCACCGGGTCAAGGTACGCGATCTCCCCAGCGGTCGCAGTACGGCAGAAACCCACGCCGGGATTGAAACCGGGACTTCGCGCGGAACGTCGTCGCGCCGGAGGTCGCAGTACGGCAGAAACCCACGCCGGGATTGAAACCTACCATGGGGAGCGATAGCAACAGTCGGCGTCGCGTCGCAGTACGGCAGAAACCCACGCCGGGATTGAAACCAACTGAACCGCTCACCGGAACCTACGGGGACGTGGATGCGGTCGCAGTACGGCAGAAACCCACGCCGGGATTGAAACTGTCAGTCATTGCTCTCACCCCGCTCAGTATCCGTGTCGCAGTACGGCAGAAACCCACGCCGGGATTGAAACACTCCTCAAGCCACGTCCAGTCAATACTGTCAAGGTGTCGCAGTACGGCAGAAACCCACGCCGGGATTGAAACCTCCACACTCCTCGCACGGTTCCTCGTATCGGTCATGTCGCAGTACGGCAGAAACCCACGCCGGGATTGAAACACGTCTCTAGATACGCACCCGTCCGTGGTTCATACGTCGCAGTACGGCAGAAACCCACGCCGGGATTGAAACCGCCTCCAACCGGTCCACAACACCACCCGTCATGACGTCGCAGTACGGCAGAAACCCACGCCGGGATTGAAACAAGCAGCGCTCGGGCGTCGACGCCGACGATCTCGGGCGTCGCAGTACGGCAGAAACCCACGCCGGGATTGAAACCTGTCTGTGGGGAGACGGCGGCTTCGTCGGCGACCCGTCGCAGTACGGCAGAAACCCACGCCGGGATTGAAACAGGTCGATGGCGCCGGGGACCTCGGCCTTGCCACGGGTCGCAGTACGGCAGAAACCCACGCCGGGATTGAAACACGACGAGTGACGTCACTCCCGCGCCGGCTCGCCGCGTCGCAGTACGGCAGAAACCCACGCCGGGATTGAAACCACGAGCTCTCGCGGCTCTCCCGACTCGGCGCTGGGGTCGCAGTACGGCAGAAACCCACTCCTTTCAGATCTTGGTCGTGGCTGCGCGCGCAGCGACCCTGTGGGAGCGAGCACGGAGCGGAGGGTGGGGCGGTGGGGCTTGGGCCTGGTCCGGCAGACAAAAAGAAAAGAGCCCACGCTGGTCGTCCTACTCCCAGTAGCGCCCGCGCTCAGGGAAATGGAGGTGGGTCCAACCGGTGAACGCGATGGACACCCGGCCTTGGTACCAGTTCTTCGAAGCGCCCCGAACGCGAACGCGCTCACCTTCAGCGATCTCGCGCATCCCGCTCTTCTCCCAACTGGTGAACTTGATCCGTCCCGTCTCGTCCTCGAGCAACCCGACCTGGGCTATCTTCGCGCTGGAGGGCTCCCACAGCTGGCTGACACGACCGTCGACGCTCACCTCGCCACGATCGACGTCTCCGACCCGGTTGATGGGGATGATCTGTCCAGGTGCAGCCTCAAGCGCCTGTTTCACGTCGAGGACGGCCGTGGGGACGTCCGCGCCGTCGAGCACCGCCTGCGCGATTCGCCGACTGATCGCCGCCCGCGACCACCCATCGAAGTCGCCCGCCACTCTGGCCGCCTGCTCGTTCACCGTCCCGAGTTCGTCCTGCGAGAGCATCTCGCGTGGGTCGTGATCGGGGCTCAACGCCCGATCCACGCTCGCCGCCCGCCGCTCGAACTCCCTGTTCCACGCGGCACTTCGTTCGGCCGCGACGTCACGCGCCCGCTCAGCACGCCCGTCCTGCTCGCCGAGTTCTGCCTGTGCGCTGATCCGCTCCAACTCCGCTTCACGCGCCTTGATGCGTTCCTCTTGTGCGAGCGTCACACCGGGAATCCGCTTCTGATTCGCGTCCGCGATTCCCTCCGGGTGGTTCGCGTCCACCTTCGCTTGCGTCTCCTCTTTGACCGTGGCCTGGAACGCCGGCGTCGCCGCCACGACCGTGAAGCCGTCTTCGTCGACCGTCTCCTGCTCGCCATCTTCGAACGCCTGTTCATCTACCGAAACGAGCTTCTGACTCGAGTTCTGACTAGACATCGTCGTTTTCCTCGAAGGCGCTCACGCGCCGACCCGCCGCGATGCTCCACCATCGCGGCCATCTTCACACGACCGACAGTACCGTCTCCGCGCTCTCGCTCGCGCCTTCGTGAGCGCCCCCTCGGGCGCGAGCGAGAGCGCTCGACACAGCGGCCCCAGCCAGCCGCGCGCGGCGATCCGCCGGGAGCGAGCGGCCAGCAGAGTAGGCGTGTGTGGGTGAGCACCGACGGCGCGCAGCCCCACGCGGCTACCTGCTGGCGTCGAAACCAGACGCCCGGAACGGCGACCGCTCGGTCGCCGCATGCCCGGACTGGTCGGTCGCGAGCGAACCGAGCCGCGACCGGCGGCACGCGCCGAGCGCGGCGAACCACCGCGACACGCCGAGCAAACATTTCCCGATGATCAAGACAATAATCGACGTCTTGGAGAGGTCGCTACGATATTCTTGCGAGCATAAATTACGGAAGTGCAAGGAGAAAGCCCCTGTGAGTGCAGATCGCAGAGAGTAGCAATGAGCGAGAATACACCGCCGGATCTGGATCTCACCGGGGAGTGGGATGCGACCCTCGAGGGTCGGCCGGTGAAGGATCGCGTCTACGAGGTTGCGACGACACTCACCTCACCGACGTCAGTCACGGAGATTGCGGAGCGTGTGGACTGCACGAAGGCGGGTGTACGGCCACATCTCGAGTGGTTCGTCGACCTCGGCGTCCTCGAAAAGGTCGTGGACAACCCCGCGCTCTTCGTGCGCAACGAGGCGTCCTTCGAGTTCCGGCGCGTCACTGAGCTCACACGTGAGTTCGAGACCCCTGAGGCAATCGCGGATACGATCGAGGAATACCGAGAACGGGAACGCGAGCTCGCTGCGTCCTTCAAGGCGTCTTCACCGGGTGCGGTCGTACTCGCGGACGTCGACTACGACGACCTCGACGAGGCCTCCGATCAGCTGAGTGAGTGGCGCGCTGTCACGCGGCGCCTGCGTGAACTGCATGAGGCGAAACTCCGCCTCGAATCGCATTTTCCCGCCTGATCGCCTTCAGTCAGTTGGGTACGGCTCTGGGTGGATAGTACACTCAGATGAGTCGCATTGTATCATTCGTCTTCTAAGGCGTCGTAAATCTCGGCATGACGGCGCCCATCGAGCTTGCCCATCTCGAGCGCAATCTCGTGGCGTTCCTCCTCACTCTCCGCCGCCTGGTAGCGCTCGTAGAGCTGCTGGACTTCGTCGTCGACCGACGCCGAGGAATCACTACTGGACGCCATCTCTAGTCACTCATATATGGTGTGGGGATTTATCGGTTGCGCCGAGTACATGCGCGGAAGTAGATGACCGCGGTTTCGATGTCGATGTCTGCTTGCGTGATCGCGAATCGATGGAGGAGCGCACGGACCTCGTCACCGTACTCGAACGTATAGTTGTTCAGCATGTAGAAGACAACAACCGTTCGGAGCGCAGTCCGTTTGTTCCCGTCGACGAACGGATGCTCGGCGACAAGCAACCGCATCAGGTGGACGGCCTTCTCGTGTATCGTCTCAGGGACCTCCCCGAAGAATCCTTCCGAGATGTACTGCAGTGCCGATTCGACAGCGTTCTTCGATCGAACGCCTGGTTCCGTAACGTCTCCTTCTGCGACGACCTGCTCGTGGAGGTCAATGACCAACCCCACAGACGGATAGACGATGTCGTCGCTCACACGAGAAAGTTCATCCAGCAACCAATAGTTGTTTCTCTCGAGGGCCGGCGTCGCCTCGCGCCCCCTCACCAGACAGATCTGACTGTCGCCCACTTAGGCGTCGCGGACGAGGTGCGCTTCGCGCTCGTGCGTCCAGTAGGTCGCGGGCTCGTCCGGACTGCAGCGAGCACAGAGGTGGAGTGGACCTTCGAGATGGCCGAGTTGGACGCGATAGCGGGTGAGGACAGCAACGGCGTCGACAAAACACCCACAGCCGTCGCACGCGAATCGATGTGCATCGTTCGGGTCTGGGTGCTCGCGGAGCGTGCGGTCCACGTAGATCGGATGGGTGACGAGCGCGTTTCGTCCCCACGATCCTGCTTGGCCGAGGCGGGCCTCAGGGCCGGCATCGCAGAACGCACAGCCGACGAGCGTTTGCTGCATCACTTCCTCCGCGTCGGCGTCGCGGCCGGCAGTCCAACCACGGTGGAAGACCGCCAGCTGCGTCAATGAGTCGAACGCGGTACCGCTTGGCTCGTGGATCAATACTTGGTCCTCAGGAACCGGCGTGACGACGTCCGCGTTGACGAGGTCGTTGACCAAGCGTTGGGCCGTCCTGTCGTTGATGTCCCCCGTGTCGATGCAAGCGGCGTCGCGGTCCTGGGCGAACTGTGTTTTCTCGAACTGTTCGTAGTCGCTCCTCGTGTCGTCGTGAAAATCGGAATCCGCCATAATGAGTCATGCCGCGCACGCTGTCGCGCGCTGCATTCCTTCCAGCGCCGATAAACAAGTTCGTGACGTGTGGATTCTGTGCCTTCCGGGATCGACCGGCCGCGAGGATACGCTTTCTCGGGAGAGTGTATTCAATCCACAGAGTTAACCAACACTGTGTCGAAGTCAGCCCGAAGCGTTGGTTAAGAAGTGTTATAGAACTCTCCAGGGGGTTTTGTTTCGATGGCAGCGTTCGGAAATAGCGCGTTAGGTAGGTGTGCGAATGTATCGATAGCAGTTCTATCGGATTCCGTTGATTTTCCACGCAGGTTGCTGCATAGAGGGCGCGTCTTGAGTTCCTGGATTTCTACCGGTACGTCAGTTCGGGATTCCACCTACCAGTAAAATTATTCACTGCCCACGGGTTAATCCAGTTATATGCCCTCCAACAGTCGGCGGCACTTCCTCACAGCCGTAGGCACAGCTAGTCTTGCCGGAATTTCGGGATGTACTGCACTCGGAACCAGTCGTCCGGACGTGAACACCGGCACTAGCCTGGACCAGGATACCAGCCAGGCGCTTGACGAGGAGGCGGTGTATGTTGCTGGCGACGACAACGACCTTCCGACCCCCCCGACAACGACCGGTTCACCCGAAAATGCGGATGTCGTGCTGGCGACCGCGAGCGCAGATCGGACGAAACTCGCCCAGGCGTTTCGCGCCGGGAAACCAGTTGCATTCGCGGGGGGCGGCGCTACAAGTGCCGCTCAGGCCCTCCTCGACAACGTTCGAGAGGAATACTCGTTTGGCATGGAGATGGTGCGAGGGCGCCCCGTCACGGTCGTTGTCGCAGACCCACGTGGTGACACCGTGGAGACGTACACGTTTGTCGGCGAGGGCGGGTGGACCGATCCGATTCTCGACCCGTTCGGATGGGTACTCGTCGGGAGGGTTCCCGAATGTGACACGTTCGTTCCGGAATCGTCTATGGACGATATGTTCGAGTACGCTGGCGCGGCGCACATCGTCGGCCGGCTCCAAACTGGCGAAACGTACGTCTCGCGGTCGGAGGCATCAGTCAGTCGGCAGGATGCTGGTCTCTTCGTTCGTCTCCGGACGAAACTGCACGCCGCAGCGAACGACGGATACGCCATCGAGGAAGCCGTTCGGGAAGCAGATTTTCCAGACGACCAACGGCTCGACGAGGTCTACCCAAACACACACACGCGGAACGGCGTGCAGGTCGCTAATGTGTCAGACACGCTACGGAGTACGTTCGAAATTGAGGTCACACCTGAAAGTTCGCGGGCTCGGAGTGCTCTCACTGGCTGTGGGGGGCTTCGAACAGAGGGTGGACTCGCCTACGACCACCGCACGAGTTTCCAGTGGAAGCAAGACGCCCTCCTTGATACCAACCGCCACTACGGCGGCGCCTCAGGCCGCGGCGAGTGGACATTTACGACCTAACCCCGAGATCCATATCTGATCCCCTCAACAATCCAGTATGGTTAACCGATTCAGCGACGATGAGAGATCACCTCTCAGCCGCTGTTGACGCGACAGACTTGAGCATCAACTCGTTTTCTCTCTTCTCGATGGGTCTGATGAACCTATCCTCTCTATTCAGCAAGCCAATTCTGACAGCTACTGGGTAGATTTCGAATGCACGTGATATAGCGATGCTCTCCCTCTAACGATTCGACCACTGCTGTGACGGTGTGAGTCTGTTTCTATGAGGCCCTCTGGAGTTACTTGCCCCCAACCTTCGTCGTCACGCGGAACGTCTCCGGCGGGTTGAGGATCCCCATGACCGTTCCCATCGAGTGGATGACGGTGATAACCGGCGCCAGCGGGACCGCCAACACCCAATACCGGTAGTCGTCCCCGTAGTAGAAGACGCCGAGGAGGAACCAGCCGAGCGTACACAGCGCCAGTCCCATCGACGCCACGAAGAATAGGCCGGGATAGACGATCGTCACGCTCAACAGCGAGAGCGGGACGACGAGCAGGGTGACGATCGGCGAGAGCGCCCACGCGTAGTTCCGCACCCGGGTGAGGAGTTCGTACCGGCGGGGAAGCATCTTCGACGCCTGGACGTTCCCGGCCGCCCAGCGACGGCGCTGCTGGAGGATCTCGTACAGCGACGGCGGGGCTTCGTTCCGGCAGACCGCGTCCGAGAGCGCGAACGTCACGTCGGACTCCTGGAAGGCCGCCCAGACGAACGCGGTGTCCTCGACGAGTGTCTCCCGATCCCACGTCGTCTGCTCCTCGACCTCCGTTCGAACCGCGATGCCGCCACCCCACGCAAAGAAAGGGATCGAGAGTCGCGCGAACGCGCGCTGCTCGAACTGGACGCCCATCCGGTAGATGTCCGCCAGATAGCTCAGACTCGACCCCGTGCGGCGCGGCTTCTCACGGAACTGGACGATATCGGCGTCCGGAAGCCCTTCGAACGACTCGACGACGCTGTCCTCGTCGAGGTAGAGTACGAACTCCCTCTCACAGCTCAGCGCCTGGCGCGCCCATTCCTGAGCGCGGCCCTTCCGGACGGCACGACAGGAGAACTCCTCCGGCACGACGTGCACGCTGGCCCCGGAGACGTCGATAGGCGACTCCGCGATCACGTGCACGTCGTCGAGCCCCTCCGGGAGGGAGTCGACGGTGTCCTGGACGACGTTGGCGGCGTCGACGGTCATGATACGAACCTGAATCTCGTCGAGGCCGTACTCGGTGGGCGGCGTCTCGTAGCCCGCCCCCATGACGGTCGTGATGACGAGCCAGCTGAGCGCGGTCGCCCCGAAGAGGAGCGTTACACCCCAGAGTGCGAGCCCGAGTAGCGGCGCGAGCCCACCGCTGTCGACGATGGTGGTCGTCGCCGCGGCCTGACTCGGGGCGCCTCCCGGCCCGGAGACGATGGACGGGGCGAACACCGTCGCAACGCCACCGACGAGGAGTGCGACCGTGACTGCGAGTAAGGCGATTCGTTCGGTGTTCATCGTACCTCCCCATTCCCCGCCACCCGTATGAACTGTCCAGACGCTATCGCCGAATTCGAGTGACTTTCGCGTGAGCCGACAGTGTTAATCCCGTCTAATCCGAGTTAATCGCACGACTGAACTGTATTGATACTCGGTAGAGTGTACCACGGGAATATGCCGGGTGGTTACCGGTTACCGGGTACTCGGCTGGTCACGCCCCGCAATTGTGGCGTGCGCATCGGGGTGCGTTCCGAAGTCCGGGAAGTTCAACGCGGGAGTCCGCATCGCACACGTCATCGATTGTCCTCTGCTTGTCTCTCCTGCAGTAGCGACCACAGTAACGCCAGCGAGGGCCCATTGGAGGGGGCTGATACAGCCGTCAGGGAGCGGAGCTACCAAAAGATATACCGCTATCCGGAGAGTTCTATCACCGTCCTCGGTGGCCGATGGCCTCTTCGGGGGGAGACGGCCATCGGACCACACCGGGTAGCAATCGCGCCTTGGTGTGGGGCCATCGGAACCACGCCGAGGACAGTCCTATTGACTGAGTACACTCCTGTCGTGTAACCCTCAGCCGCGCTACGACGTGCCTTGGGGCTACCAATAGGAGTCGACAGGTCCAGATCCGCTCTGTGGGAGTATGATCCGAACGATTGTCCCCTGCGGCTCCTTATCCTTGATTTCAACACGGCCGTCCGACATCTCTGCCACCCAGTAAATGACCCATAGCCCAAGTCCGAGGGTGTGAATGAGTGGTGTTTCTTCAGAGGTGTTGATAGCCTCTCGATCAACACTCGGGATTCCCTCGCCCGTATCCTCGATTTCGATGACAACTCCACTATCGCGGTCCTCTTTCACTGCGACTGAGACGGTGGTGTCAGGTGGATTGTGCTCGAATGCGTTCTCGATCGCCTCCTCGATGGCTAGAGAGAAGGCTGCATTCACCCGCACACGGCAAGACTTCGGAAGGTCCGTAGTAATGGTGCGGTCCGGATACTCCTCGTGGATTCGTGCTTGTTGTGCTTCGATTACCTGCGTCAGATCGAGTTCCCGTTTCTCTTTTTCCTCCCAAATCGAGACGAGCTGCCGGGTACGCTCGGCATTGTCAAGTAGAGACTCCAGACGTTTGCGGATGATTGTGAGCTTCTGCTCTCTCGCTGATGCGGTGGTGTCGCGTTCAAGCTCGTCAAGGTAGCCCAACACGATCGACAATTCGTTTCTGACGTTGTGCCGCATTACTCGTTGGTTGATCTGCAGCAGCTTAGAGAGTTCTTGGGTCTCTTTGAGTGTCTCTTGAGTCTCGACTGCGTATAGACTGCCTCGCGTACCGACTGCTACTCCGAGGGTGCTGGCAAACGATACCAGAAAGGACAGCTCGGTAGGGCCTCCCTCAAGATGCCAGATCAACCAGACAATAACTGCTAGGAGAGCAAACGAAATAGAGACGCCGATTGAGAGATAGAATGACCGCCACTGTCCAGAGTGGGAAATATTACTCTCTGAAAGGTTGTATGCTGTGCGTAATACGACTATTGCAAGGATCCAGATGATCAGTGACTCCAGCAGCGTCCCTATGCCATCCCCCTCAAACACAGCATGCTGTAATCCAAATGCTATGCAAAGGCCACCTAACCCGTAGAACCCATAGCGGGGAGAGATATTGGGGGCCATCATCAACCGTCCTAAGTGTATTTGCTTCAGCCCGCCGTAGTAAAAAACATAGGACGCCTCCTCATACATTATGGACCGGCGTCTCAGGGCGCCCTGTCGTTTCGCTACACGTTGTCTCTCTATCGAGCCGTTCCAACTCTTGGCCGTCTCCGAGAACCCCGTGGGATCGCGTCCCCCTAGTCGAGTGTGGTTTCGGTGACGCGGAGCGTACCGTTGGCTTCGTAGAGATAGCCACGATTCAGCAGGCGCTCGACGGCGTACTCACTATCGCTGTGTTCGGCTGAGAACGTGTCGGCCTCATCGAGGAGTGTATAGGCCTCCTCGTAGGAGAAGTCGCTCTGTGCGCCATCGGCAGCGTCGTGGAGAATCTGATAGGCCTCCTGCACCCACTCCGGGAGTGGCGGCCGTGGGTCGGCTGGGTCAGAGAATCGCGTCATTGGGATTTGATGGGCGTAGACGAATGGACGACCGCGTCGCTTGTGAACCTTCCCACCAACGACGACATCTCCAGTACACAGAGTCTCGTAACCAACATATCACCGAGAAACCGTCCGGTGGTGGTTAAAAATCCGTCTATCGATTCCGGAGGACGTCGACGGGGCGAACCCGACACACGTCGCGGCGTCGCGCCCACTCGCTGTCCTCGATAGTCCGATCGAGTGTGAGTCGGGCGACGAGGTCGTCTTGGACGGTGAGCTGGCCGACGGATGTCTCCCGCCACCCGAGTCGTGGGTCGTACAGCCGCTTCTGGAACACCGCTCCATCCCCCTGCGCGATGTACTGTGTTCGCTTCACGCCGAGAAGCGTCGTCGACGTATACTCGACGCCGACTGGCGAGCGTTTCAGCGTCGAAATGACGCCTTCGACGAACCGCCGGATCGTGAACTCCTCGACGTCGTTGGGCACACGAAGTTGCAGTGGTGCTCGCGGGCGCTGCTCAGTCTCCAGTTCCGCTTCGAGACGCTGCCGATTGCGTCGCTCGTCGTGTTCGTGCATGGTTGCTCGAGGGACCACGCCTCGGCCCCGCTACCCCTCTTGGGGGTGACAAACCCAGCTGTCGGGACGACTAGCCAGCAGTGGGGCGCGCTATTCGTTGGGGAGACGATCCGCGATCAGTTCGAGAACTTCCCAGAGCACGCCGACAGGTGATGTTGCTTCGAGGGACACTGCGTCGTAGTCGTACCCGACGTCGGGCGATGCACGCTCCTGATAGTGTAGGTGGCCTTCAACGTGTGGCGTCGGCTCGAGATGGACGCCACAATCGAATCCCGATGACTCCTGGTAGTGGATGGTGAAGTTCGACGTCAGCGACGTCCGACGGCGATTCTCGAGGCTCGTTCCCGGTGGGAAGCGCGGGTTCGGCTGCCAGGACACACGTAACGATGCTGACGCCGCGTCGCGGCCGAAGTCTGCCGGAGTCACGTCGGCCGTAATCTCGGCGTATTGGCCATCCGGACTTCCGCGAGCGGCGACAACACTGGGGTGTCGTTCGAGTTGCTCGCGGAGTGAGCGCAGGATCCGATGGCGTTTCTCGACGTCCACTCGCGATGTGTCACGACCCCCATCCGGCTGTCGCGGGTGACGGGCGAGCGACCCGTCGAGGTCGGGTTGCGCGACGTGATCGCCCTCCTCATCCGCAGTCATACAAATGCCGAGGGACGTCCAGTATAGGTGTCGTAGTGGTCGATCGCGTCCCGGAGGAGCGACAGCTGGTACCGAGCGGACTCCCAGTCCGCCGCGACCTGGAGACGGTCGTCAGCCTCCTCAAGGCTGACGTCGTCTGTCACCGACGCGCGGAGTTCACGTGGCGTCTCGACGTCGAAGTCCTCCGCCCACGCCGTGATATCCGCCTGGATATCCATCGCCTGCTCGGTGAGTTCCGTCTCCGAGTTCTCTGCGACGAGCTCTTGGATCGCCGTCAGTCGCGTGTAGACCGGATCCGGATAGTACGTCTTCCCGCGCCCCGTGTCGTCGACGACGAGCACCCCGAGGTCGACGAGCCGCTCGAGATGGTTACGCGCCGTCGGCTCCGAGACGTGCGCCTCGTCGGTGATCCAGCCCGCCGTTCGAGGTTCTTCGAGCGACAACGCGACCGACCGTACCCGGTCGAACCCCGTCGTCGCTGCCTTCCACCGCGACACATACTCTGGTTCGTCCCCCTCTTCGCTCGAGTCAGTCATACCACCCACTACATCATCAGAAAATATAATATTTTCCCAGAAAAATAATACACTCTCATTCGGGAGTGGCGATTCAGCCGGACTCAACCCAGTTCTTCGGCCGTCCCCACACCGACGACGCCCCGACGCGGCTTCCCCATCTGCCTCAGCTGCCTCCAGCACAGGCACGACAGCACTATTCTCCATCAGCGTACACTTCTGCCGGGAGTCGTCAGCTCGTCGAAGCCCACGAGTGTGATCCTGTCGTCGAACTGCTGGCGGAGTCGGTCGCCGATACGCCGCGTACTGTCGGTCGATTCGGCCAGTGTCTCGAACGTGTACCAGCTCCAGTCGAGCTTCGTCTCCTCAAGATCACTCATGATCAACTGCACGGTCCACCGCGCTCGCGCCTTCTCTCCTCCCACGACGACCAAGCGGTTGATGTTGCTCGCCCGGTGGCCTCGCCGCGGGCCACGCTGCCGAACAGGAGGGGGGTCCACGGGGGCGTCGAGTTCATCCTAAGAGCGGATGACGAACGCCCGGACGGGCTTGTGGAACTCAGCCTGCGGAAGAGAGTCCCGGCATTCTCACAGCAGCGGGTCGAATCTGTGGATGCAGCCGCCAAATCGCATAATGGATTCGTGACACTCTATCCGCTCCGCTTTGGTCCTCGTGTTTGATTACTCCGCTGAATCGTCACCAAGTCGATTCGAGAGCCGGTCAAACCGCGCCTGTGAATCTGTCTCTCGTTCGGCGGTCTCCTCGGCTAGATAATCCAAGTCGCTAATCTCGTTGTTCTCGATACGGACCTCAAAGACCGCGTCCTCGTGACGCTCCTCGGGAGGAATATCCGCAGCCTCAACGAGATAATCGCCCACGTCTTGGCCGCCTTCTTGAACGACCAGGACTGCATAGTCTCCTTCAAAGCGGTCCAGAACTCCAATAGAGGTTCCGTCCATCAATATGTCTCCTCTATGACGACCTCGCCCGTATCCGTTGTGACGATTACCGTATCGCCGCCGTTATTCCACACCGCACTCCCGTAGCCCCAGTAGAGGTCACGGTCCGTATCGCTTCCGCTCCCGGTGTGTAACGTCACCTGCGCGCCGGCATCTAAGACGAACTCATCGGGGACGGTGTAGGTCTTCCCGGATTCGTCCTGAACCGTCCACCCACCCATATCGAGGGCCGTCTCGCCTGTGTTCTCGAAGACGACGTACTCGTCGTTCAGGTTGGAACTCTCGTCGCCTTCGGCGTCGGCGTGAATCTGAGCGGCTATGAGTGCGCTCGGGTCCGTTCCACCGTCAGCGACTGTCGTCGTTGTTTCTGGGGGCGAGGAATCGATCGGAGCCGTCCCGCCGCCCGTCGCGCTGAAGATGGCACGGCGTTCCACCCCGCCACTCGCGCTCGGCTCAATCGACGTTCCGTCCCGAAGCGAGAGTGGCGCCGTCGGCGCCGACTGCTGGGTCGCGACCGTCACCGCAGAACCGTTGGTCGTGAAGACGAGATCGCCGTGTGTCGCGGTCCAGTACGCGGGAATGTCCCGCTCGGCCAAGCATTGGAGCACCTCCTCGTGGGGGTGGCCGTACTGGCTGTCGTAGGCACTCGAGATGGGGACGACCTTCGCGGTCGCCACATCGAGGAGCGCCGGGCTCGTACTGGAGGAACTCCCGTGATGCCCCGCCTTCAGGACAGTCACGTTGAGCTGCTCTCCGTACTCTTCGACGAGCCACTCCTCCTGTGTTTCTTCGGCGTCCCCCGTAAGCAGGAAACTCGACTCTCCGAACGCGAGTTTGAGGATGACGCTGTTCTCGTTGCGCGCCTCACCGTCGATGTAGGGTTCGGGCGGTCCCAACACCGACACGTTCGCCCCCTCGAAGGGAAGTGTATCGCCCGCTCGCACCTCGTAGAGTGTCACGTCGTACTGTTCGACGGCGTCCAAGTACGCCTGGTAGGTTTGTGTACTCGCCGCGATTCCCGGGTCGTACACCGCGCCCACTCCGTCACCTTCCGTCTCGAAATACTCAATGACGGCGGCATTCCCTCCGATATGGTCGGCGTCGTTGTGGGTCGTGACGAGATGATCGAGGCGGGTGATACCGCGCTCTTGGAGATATGAGAGGACGTACTCGCCGTCGTCGTAGTAGTGACCGGTGTCGATGAGCATCGTCTCGCCGTCGGGGCCAACAACGAGGATGCTCGCGGACTGGCCAACGTTGATGACATGAACGGAGAGTGTGCCGTTCGGGGTGTCCACGGTGGTCGTTCCCGTGGTTGTCGTACTTGGTGCATCAGCTGTCGTGGTCGTGGTTGTCAGGGTGTCTCCACCTGAATTCATCGTCGGGGCGCCGCTACAACCGGCGAACACAACCGCGAACGCGATGACGACGACGAGCAGGGGACGAGAACGCATTATCAGATATGTATCGCAAGCCCTCAAGAGCGTAGTGGCTTCTCCGCCCTGCGTGTCTGTTGTGCTCAACCACCGAACTTAGCCTGTATTATCTGAACACTAATCAGGATAGAGCGCTGACTTTATTGGTGATTGTGGTTTTTTGATTGGGATAAGTCACAGCAGACGGCCACGAGTGCTCGCGGGAGTCCACCCGCCAGCACTTGGACCCACTCCACGAGGCGGGGATAGTTCATCGTCGGAAGACGAGCGGGATCGCTTGCTGGTGACGTCCAGCACCCGGACCCGACCGATATGGTGAGACGGATGCCGCCGAAGAAACCGACGTCCGCTCTGAGTACTGAGAATGCCACAGGACTAGGCGCCAGTGACCGACGACGAACTTGAGGCGGTCCGCGAGGGGGATCCAGAAGCAGCACAAAGAGATTTGCCAAGTTCTTGCGGCCGACCTCGGCGGTGACCCCACAGCCTACGACTCCGAGACATCCTGGCGGAACCGTGGGGATCAGAGTAACACTGCGGCTGTCCCTGATGAGAGCTCCGAGTAGGTCGTGGTCAATCCGAATCGAACCAGCCCTTTGTTCGACCCCACACGGACGACTCCGACTCGTCACCGCGCTCGGTCTCTGTATCCGTCTCTGGCTCCGCCCCTCCCGTATCGAGTTCCCTCTCGAGACGTTCAACCGTTGCCTCCAACTCCGCGATCCGGTCCTCTTTCTCCTCGAGCATGGCTTCGAGCGTCTCGACACGATCTGCCAACACGCGATTCTTCTCCGCGAGATACACCTCCCCACGATCAGCACGCGACGTCGCGCTCTGCCCGTCCGCTTCCACGTCGTCCGCGGTTTGCGACATCTCGGGGTCGTAGAACTCGGACGTCTGTTGGACGGCGCGCTCGATCGTCTTCTCCCCATACGTCGAGCCGTCCGCGTAGTGGACCTCGTCCCACTTCTCACGCAGCAACCCCGACTCGCGGAAGAGCCGATCCATCTGCGTCTGGTCGCCGCCCGTCCAGAACGCGAGCAGACAGCAGAACGCCATATCCGCCTCCGATTGGCTGTCGTACCCGCCGAGACGACCGTTCCATAGCCGCTCGAACTTCGCCCCGTTCGACGCATTCATCGCCTTCTCCACGAGTTCCTCGTCCTCGAGGCCGACGTCACCCGGCGCCGCGTCCGCCGTCGTGGATGCCCCGACGTCGGTATCGTCGGTTGTCCCCTCGTCCGGTTGGACGTAGTCTTGGTGAATCCCACGCAGCGCGTCTTGTCGGCGCGCAATCCGCTCCGGCGTTCCCTCCACATGGTCGCCGGTGACGGTGAAGAACCGCGCTGTCTCGTAGCACTCAACACTCCCACGACGATTCCGCCCGTCCGGAAGATCGCCTTCGACGAGGACGTGAAAGCCCGTTCCCGACGGCGACACCTCCGTATATGAGTCCAACCGCTCAATGATGTCCGCCGCGACGTCGTCGACGGCGCCGCTCTCCGGGTCGCGACAGTCGTCCAAGTCCACTCCCACTAGCGGATCCTCCTCCGAGAACACGAACCCCACGCCGTCCGCGTCCCCCAATTCGACAGCTGCGACCGCTGTCTCGGCGTCCGTCCACGTGATTGCGTCCGTTGCTGACCCGAACCCACCCGTCTCCGGATTCACCGGCACCTTCGTCTCTTTCCCGTCGCGCTCTTCGACCCGCCAGCAGACCCACTGCTTACGCTCATGAAGCTGCGCCGGTACCGCCTCCATCTCGACGCTCGATGTATCGTCCATCGCTAATAGCCTCCAGTCACGACTCTCACTCGACTCCCCGAGTCCGACAGAAAACCACCCACCGCTCCCCCCTGTGCCACCTGTCTCGTTCCAACGGGAACCCCCCGTTCTATACTAGTTGGTTGTTGCCCGGAAAGCTCTCGACGATTGGCGCGAAAACCACCACACAGCGGTGGTGTTCCATCCACTGTTCTGCCACGGTTCGTGTTCCACCCATCGGTACTGCTGGCCATCGCTGAATCGGGATGGGTGTCACAGAGCGATGGATTGCCATCATTGCCCTGTGAGACGGGCTGTCGCGGCGGATCTCTACCTTGTGTCGCTCGTTTCATGAGTCGCCATCCTCCGCCACACGGACGCCGCTATACTGGCGAACGAGATCGCCGTCGACGCGACGTCGCGTGGACTCGATATCGAGATGGTTGTTGAGCGTTCGGGTGAACCAACTCTTGTTCATCGGGTCGTCGATTCCCTCCGCGGCCGCCCAGTCGAGGTATCGCTCATAGACCGTATCCTTCGCGACAGTTGCATCCGCGTCTTCGACGAGGTGCGTGTCGACGAACGTCTCGAACGAGGGTGGTTCGTTCGTCGAGTCGTTGGGAGTTTCCTCGGGCTCGCTGCCGGAGGTTGACTCGACGTCCTCCTCGACAGGGCTGGCCGTTGCGGGGGAACGTGGCTGTTCGAGTAGCGTCGAAAGCGGTGCGGTTTCGCCCTGATCGTAGATGACCGCGTCGCCGTCGTCGCGAAGGATGACGATCCGGTAGGACGACCGGTCGTAGTCCGGAACGGGAAGCTCCGCCTCCGGAATGAACGGGTGCTTGAGTCGGACCCACTCAGACTCGAACGCCGATTTCGACTCGTGCGTGTGCCGTGTCCCGTGGTCGTGGACGACGTACTCGTCGGCGGCAGGATCGTAGCTGTAGATCGCTGGCACGCGTTCCTTCGAGAGCCCATCGAGCGTCGCCACGCGAACGTACTCCGTCCCCGCTGCGTCACGAAGGACGATCTCGTCGTCGTCCCGCTGCCAGATGTTCTGCCGACCCCCGCTCGCCGGCCGGACGGCGGTCACGCCACCATCTTCGCCCGCGCCGCCGTTGAACGAGATGCGTTCGTCAGTCGTGTAGAACCGCGTCTCGCCGTTCTGAAGCTCGCGGACCGGCTTCGAGAGGATTCCCTCGACGCGTGCCGCCCAATCCGTCTCCGCCGTTCCAGATTGAACGACGAACAGCGGGAACTCTCCTGCGTCCTGGGCCTTCCGCAGATTCGTCAACACCTTCGCCGGATTCTCAGGCGTCGTCGTCTCCACCTCGATAGCGAGCGTCTCGTCGATATCGGGATGAGTTGCGTGGGCGTCAGGCATCTCGCTCCCGTCCTGCGTAAGGATCGAGACAGTACACCCGATCGCCGTCAACTCCTCTTCGATTCGTTCGAGCGCTTCGTCGTGCTTCTGACCGCCGGCGGACCGCACTGAACCCGTGTCGGGCGCTGCGATGCCTTCACCGTCGTCGGTGAGTCTGATCACGAGGTTGTCCGACTCCATGTCGACGGTCGTGTCGAGGAACCGTGAGCGCTGCCGGATGTTCGCCAACTCCTCGTAGGACGGCGCCGTCGCGTCGACGTCCTCGAACAGCCGACGGAGTTCGTCGTCGGCGGTCTCGACCGGCACCCAGCCGTTCTCCGCCCGCACGTCTGTCCGAAGCTGGACGCTCCGCACGATCTTCGCGAGTGCGACGTCGAGTTCCCCGTCAGCGACATCGAGGATCTCACCGAGCTCGGCTGGTGTCTCTGTTCCCGGTGCGTCCACAGACGCCGGAACGCCAAACGTCTGCTCGGTCCGTTCGTGAACCACGTCGAGCGCGTCGGCGAACTGTGCCTCCTCCCGCTCGGTGAGCGGGCGCTCGCTCTCGGGGTGGCCGTCGGGAATCGGGAGTGGTTCGAGACTGAACGGATACGGGCCCGTCTCCCCGAACGTCGGGCTGGGAAGACTCGCAATCCACTCTCCACGCGGTAGCGCTCGAATACGGTTTGTGAACTCTTCCGTGTCCATATCCTCGTGGGCCATCGCCTGTGCGAGCTCTCGGTCGACGTTGATCTTCCCGACGAGCGGACTACCGATGTTGTTCAGGACGTTCAGGTACGCTTTCCGACCGCCTTCAGCGGCCATCTGTTCGGGGAACTGCATCGAGAGCCCGACCGAGAGGTCGAAACTCCGCCCCTGCTCGAGGAGCGTGTTCATGATGTTCGACACAGCAACTGATGCTGCTTCGTCGATCAGGAGATTCACCACGTACTCGTCCCGAGTCTGGGTATCCATCTCGGTCTCTTGGAGGGCGTCCGCGAGATTCGTGAGAATCACCCCGGTCATCACGCGGGCGGCGTCCTCGCGGAGGTCGCCAAGGTCGAAGAGGACGACTGCGTCGTCGTCGAGGACGTCACGGAAGTCGAACTGTGGTTCGGTGTTGTTGAAGATACGGCGGAGGTGGGTGTCATCAGAGATGGCGGATAGTCGATTTCCGACGCCGCCCATCACGTTCGAGAACGTATTCTGATCGAGCTGCAGCTGGCGGCGGAGCGAGCGTGTGACCTCTTCGTCGCTCGACTGTGGTGCGGCTTCGAAATCTGGCTGTGGCGGGCCGACCGCCCAGAGTTTATCGAGAGCGTTCTCCAGCTGTCGATGCGCGAAATAGTCCGTCGACTCCCGGTACTGACCGTTCTCACGGCCGTGATCGTCGTCGAAAAGCGCCTTGATGAGCGTCTTGATCAGGCCGGGTGCGACGGTTGCGCGCTCGTAGCGCTCGGTCCCCATGACGAGCTTGAGAATCTCCTCGTAGTGGTCCGCCTTCTGCTGCACCGCATCCTCGCGTCGCTGACCGTTCGCAAGCGCAGGTTCGATATTGAAGAAGGAGAAGCCAGGGAGAATCTCCGGGATGGGGAAGTGGATGACGTTCTCCTCGAGGTCGTCGAGGCCGAATCGGACGGCGTGAGCACGCAGATAATTCTCCGCCATGCCGTCACCCTTCGGGTCGATCAGAATCGTCGGCCCGGCAGTCGTCTCGTAGAGCGAGAGCATGTCGTTGATCAGCGCTTTCGATTTGCCCGACCCGGTTGTCCCGAACCGTCCGTAATGCGTCCGAAGGAGGCGTGGCGGGAGACGCGTCGGTACGTCCTCGGGCTCGCCGGTTTCGTCGAGTGCCGTCCCGATCGCCATTCCCTCGCGGAACTCACGCATGAGGTCTTGATGGGGCCGTGGGAGTGGATTCCGACTCTGTTGCTCGGCTCGGGTCCCCCGCGTTCCCTCGACGGAGAGCTGTTCGGACGAGGGGACGAGGACGAAGTTCGCGAGTTCCTGCCCACTCAAGACGAGGTCGGGACGGGTTTTTCCACGTCCCGTCATGATCTCGCGGTCAAGCAGCCGCTGGAGGGCTGCTCGCGCGTTCTTCTCCTTCTTCGCTTCACGGAATCCATCGTCACGGAGGCGTTTTGCGGTGACATCGTAGAACGGGCCATCGAGGGGATCGAAGACCGGTGCGAGTGAGTCTAACCGCGAGTCGAGGACCTCGGGGTCGTCCTGTGGGACGCCGATGACGCGGACGTTCACCGTGAACGAGCGTTTGGGGTTCTTCGCGTCAATCGCGTCGAGGCGCGCTGCGACGGCGTCGCTGAGTTCACGCTCGTCGTGCTCGTGCTCGATATCGGAGTCGAGAAGGCCGCCGATGATCTTCTGCGAGAGCGTGTCCCGGCCGTCGATCAACTCCTCCTTCCGGACCTCGGCATCCGACTGCCAACTCGCGTGACGCTGGAAGACAACCTGAAACGCCACGGGCGCGCTCGCTTCCATCAGATGATCGATGAGCGACGCGAGCGTACTCCCCGGTTGGTCAACCGACGTGAGGGACTCCTCACTCTCGGCGTCGGTAAACGGCGTGAGTGTGGTCATCCAATCCGCCTTCCGCGTCGCTGCTCCACACCATCGAACGCCGAGCGGTGACACCGCGTCGACGGTCGGTCGCGCGAGTATCGTCCCCCCGTCTGTGACCGTCGGCTTATCGAGCGCGCTCACCGGCTCGTCGTCTGGGAGTGTACTCGACGGAGCGAGTTCGACTGCAGTCTCTCCGACGCGAACGATTCGGTCGGCGGCGAGGTCGATCTCGACACCACCATCTGCGCCGGGTTCCGTCCCCGAATCCGAGGTATCGCCCTCGACGTCTGTGAGGTCGTATCGCTCCGCAACACCGAACTCGTACTGGAGATTCCCCGCGGTGTACTGTTCGACGAACTCTTCGCGGGTGTACTCGACCGGCTGGACGAGCCGCGATGCAACGTCGACGTCGACGCGTTCGACGTCGAAGGTCTCCGGATAGATCGAACGGAGGCGTTCCTCGACGGTGCCGAGATGCTCGTCGGCGCCGTAGTAGAACTCGACGGGTTCGTTCGGGCCCTCGCTGAGCGCGAGGAATTCGAACCGCGGGGGCGTCGAGGACTGGAACGGGTTCAGTTTCGCGCCGATTCCCGATGATCCCGACGGGGTGAGCTTGTGCAGGCTTTCGAGTACACGAGGTATCCCTGCCGGATCGAGTGTCTCGGACGTCGGCGTCACCCGCTGATACTCACGCATCGTCCGCTCCCTCCGTTGTTCCGCCATCAGCCTCCGCGTCTGCAACTTCTCCGTTGTCGCGTCCCTGTGCTGTTGATCGCTCCTCCAGCTCCGCTCTGAATTCGCCGATCTCGGATGGCGTTTCGTCAGTGTCGACGCCGGGCAGTTCGTCGCGAGTCTGTGCGGTGGGGTCGAAGTCGATGACCTGTTTCTCCTTGGGCATCGCCTCGACCTGGATGCCGCGCCACTCGCCGTCGACACCGACGAGGGCTTCGGAGAAGCCGGCATCCTCGTTGCCGGGGACGGCGTCCTGCACGTAGCGCATCTGGGCGTGGTTCAACCCGAACTCGTCCGCCCACTCCTCGTCCATCCCGTCGAGGCGGTGGAACTGTTTGACCGCACACTGATCGAGGATCGCCTCACTCTCGGCGTGCTCGAAGAACTCGTCGACCGTCTGGGTCACCAGTCGAATCGAAAGGTCGTGGTGGCGGTGATGGCGGAACACCGTCTCGAGGAAGGCAAGGCTCGCGGCGTCCTGCATGATGTAGCGGGCCTCGTCGATGACGAAGACGACCTCCTTCTCCGTCTCCTTCGCGCGCTCGTACACCAACGAAATGAGGAGTTGCATGGTGAGCGCCGTACTAGAGTCGACGCTCCCCTCCTGCTGGGCGAGGTCGAGATAGATGGTTTTCTCGTCGCGGATGTCGAAGGCGGACGCCTTCCCGAGGTTCGCGTGCCGACCATCCTCCTCGAAAGGGCGAAGCTGATCGAGAAGCCACGTCGCGTCTGCCTGGATCTTCTCGGCTTCCGACTCGGAGCGGACAACGAACTCTGCGGGGTCCTCGACCATCGCCTCGAAGACGTCGAGCATGTCCCGGATCGTCGGACTCGGGTTGTCGTGGGTCGCGATGTCGTCCGTAATCCCCTGGCGGGCGTAGGCGGTCCGCAACCCGAGCTCGAGGGTGGTCCGGCGGTCGCCGAGCGAGATCCCCCGTAGGGCGAAGAAGTTGGTGAGGAAGCTCATCGCGTCGTCGAGTTTCTCGTTGAACGGACTGGCGTCCTCACCCATCGCGCGCTGGGCGTGCTCGGGCGTCTGGCGAATCTCCAAGGGATTCAGACCGAGCGTCCCACCGACCGTAATCCGCTGGGCGTCGAGGGCCTCGGAGACGCCCGCCCAGTTGTTCAGCGGTTCGAGGACGATGCCGATCCGGTCGCGGTCCTGCTCGATCGACCGGATGAAGTTCTGCTTCGAACCAAAGGACTTCCCCGAGCCCGTGTCGCCGACCGTGAACATCGCGTAGCCATTGTCCCGCGCGAAGGGGTCGATGACGACGGGGCTCTGGTTGTCCTTGTGGATGCCGAACTCGACGCCGCCCTCCTCGAGGATTGTCGCGTTATGCGGCGAGCCAAGCAATGCGCCGACGGCGCCACCGAGCGCGATCGACTCCCGGCCGAACTCGTTGTCGCCGATGGGTGCGGCGGACTGGAAAGCGACGTCCTGCCGGCAGATGGCGGTCTTCGGCGTGAGGTCCGCCGGGTCGTCTCGAAGTGTGCTCTTCACCGTGCGGACCGCGTCCTGTAAGTCGTCCTTCTCGTCGGCGCGCACCGTGACGAAGACGCCCTGGTCGAAGACGTTCGCACCGCTCTCGACGGCCTTGTACGTCGCTGCCGCCTCGTCAGCGCGCTCTTGGAGGTAGGCGCCACGGACGCTCTGCTCGAGATCCGCGTCCACCTGGAGGTCGTCGGCGATCTCCTCCAGTTCGTTCCGGGCGCGCTCCTGGTTCTTCGGCGTGACGTGCGCGGTGAGGTCGAACTCGACATCGGTCAACTCGAAGAGGTCGCTGAGGTATCCATCAGTAGGGTGGTCGGGGTATTCGGCGACGTAGAGTGTGCTCGTCCACTGCTCACCGACGTGCGCCGCACGCGTCTCCCACTCGATCGCAGCCGGCGCAACCGCCGTCTTGTGCGACTCCGCGATTTCGTCGAGAAGGCGTCCTTCCGCCTGACTGTCTTCGAGCGTCTCTTCGTCGAGGACGTCCGCGAACTCGACGGTGGGTTTGTTGTCGCGTGCCTGATAGCGCGTCCACGCGACGATGCCGGTCGCAACGACGACCACGATGACGAGGGCGTAGAGCAGGACCCCGCCCGGCATCGTGGGATTGAACGCCCACTCTGTGAACTGCTCGCCGACCCCGGTCGCCGCCGGGAGGACGACGTTATGCATCGGTGTCCTCCCGTTGCTGGTGGTTCATCGCTGGTTGGCCGCGAATGACTGATTCGGGGTCGCCGTAGTCGTGTTCGTGGCCGTTCCAGAAGTCCATCGCGAGCGTGAACAACTCGACCGTGCTGAGGCGTCGGGCCGACCAGCCACTCGCCTGCTGGACGAACTCACTACGGACGGCGGCGACCCGGTCGTCGAGCGTCTCGAACATCCGTGCGCGCCGCTCGGCCTCCTGCAGGTTTTCGCGGCGGGTGACGAAGGGGTTGAAGAGGAAGCCGACGACGGGAATCTGGGTGAGTTTCTCGGCGGGTGTGGACTCGTCCCGGTAGCGGTCGTAGACCTCGATTGGGGAGACTTCGACGCCGATGTAGTAATGGAGTTGCTGGATGCCGCGCTCGCGCATCTCACGTGGGCGCGTCTCGAGGTATTCTTCGAGGAGTTCGCGGAAGACGGGATTCTCCTGAACGTCCTCGTCGTCGAGGCGGTCCTGGATGTTCTCGACGACCCGCTCGATGGGGAACTCACGGGTGGTCGCGTGGAGTTTGAGCTTCGAGTCGAGTTCCTTGTTCGCGAACTCCGCGCCGGCTTCCTGGAGTTGCGCCCAGTCCTGGGACATCGCGAAGTCCATGTTGTCCGGGTCGACCTCGACGAACGCCTCCATCGTCCCATCCGACCGCTGGATAGCGCCCGCACCGGGCCACGCGCGTTGGATATTGGTGAGGTCCTGGGTGCGTTCGTCCGGCGTGAAGGGCGTGTAGTTCGCGAGCCCGCCCTCGTTGCGCACCGTCTCGTTGGTCTCGAAGTCTGGCTCGTCGGGGGCGCTGAAGGTGACGCGGGGGCGTTTGAGGTATTGGTAGACGTCGGTGGCCCACGTCCAGGCGTTGAGGTGAGTGGGGGCGACGTAGATGATGGCGACACCGAGGCCAAAGCCACCGGCGACGAAGGGGAGGGCGAGCGAGTCGACGCCGGTGAGGGCGGCGAGAAGGAGGCCGATGATGGGGAAGGCGATGAGGACGCCGACGTCGCCCTCCTCGATGTTGAGGTAGGGAATGCGGCTCTCCTCGCCGAACTGATTCATGATGCGTCGTGCGGCGGCTTCTGGATCTGTCGACATGGATTAGCGAGTATTCGGGTCGTTCTCTGTGCGGCGATACGACGGCGTCTCATCGGTCTCCTCGTCGCCGGCGCGACGGCTGGCGTGTTCGGCGACGGCTTGTCCGGCGGCGGCCTTCGGGCCCCAGCGCGCGGCGGTCGTCGCAACACTCGCCCCACCGACGTACGCACCGGCTGCGACGCCGCCGACGAGCGCGGCACCCTGTGTGGCGGTGCCGATGGCTTTCGCGGTGAGTGGTGTCGCGTACTCGAACGTCTTCCACGTCACCACTAAGGCGACGAGCGGGAGGGAGACGGCGACAATGTAGCTCAGGAACGGTGAGGATGGATTGAGGGCGTTCTGTGCATAGAGTAAGTCGTAGCCCTTGAACACGACCGCGGCAGGGAGTGGGAGGATGGCAAGCGGAACGAAGCGTTTGCTGAAGCCCATCGCGACGTCCGAGAGCACTGGGATGTTGCCGTAGGCGAGTGCGAACGCGATCGGCATCCCGTAGATATAGACGTAGAGCAGCACCTCACGGATGTAGTAGAGCGCTTCGAGCGCCCACATCGAGAGTCCACCGAGCATTCCAAAGACGAGTGATAATGCTGCGTTGTGGAGGGAGAACCGAAGGAGGTCGATCATTGCAGCGCTGACGGAGCTGAGACTCGGCAGTAGAGCGATCGTGAATCCGTTGACGAGGTAGAGGGTGAGTACGGCGATCCAGTACCACGTGATGATCAGGAAGGAACCGACCCACGCAGTCTTGCGGGTTCGTCGTGACTCGTAGGCGCTCCCGATGTTGAAGATGCGGATGAGGTGGCGTCCCTGCACGCAGACTACGAGTAAGAGCAGCGAGACGACCATGATCTCGCCGCCGATCAATGCGTGATGGATGGACTGCCAGGGAGCGTTCGTGGGCTGGCCGAAGACAAACGCCCCGTCCGTCTGTGGTGTCGGAGTACCAAACGTCTCAACCGAGAGGGTATGATATCCTTGCTTGAGCCCCTGCATGAAGAGACCGGTGAACCAGTTGACTGCATCCTTGAAACTCTGAAGGACGACATCAATGAGGTCAACCACGGTTAGTTCTCCCCGATTGTGATTGAGCAGTTATGGAGCTGCTCAGATGCGGAGTAGTGGATGCTGTACGTCTGAGAAACGTTACCCTCCCTGGAACCCGTCTCGAGGATGAGCCGGAACGTGCCCTCCTGTTGTTGATCGGTGCAGGTTACGTTGGCACCAGGACCAAACGCAAACGGGGCGCGATAGCTGTATATGGTTGTCTGCGTTCCTGGCGGGATGACGACGTCCTGTACCTCTGAGTCACTCTCTGGGTTGTAGATGCCACTCACGTCTGTTTGATCGGCGTAGGATGTACCGTTCTCACCGCTGGGATATGGCACGAACCCCATAAACAGGAGTTTCGTGATCGCCGTCGGCCCACTCCCTCTGTTGGCAACACTCACAAACGCCTCAACGCCTGTTCTGTGCTCTGTCCCGTTCCACATCTTTGCGGGCTGGTTCCGTCCGATGCCCATCTCGAGGATCTGGAGGTCGGGGCGGAGCGCCCGCGTCGTCGTACCGATAGTCTGGTCACCGTTGACGGCGACGAGCGTGTACTCGCCAGGTGTGTAGGTGGTGCCGACGTCGAAGGTGACGCGACTCGCGCCCTTCGCGACGCCGCGTTTCCCGAACAGCGACCCACTCGGTTTGACGAGGTTCACGTGCTCGACGTCCACGCCACTCGCGAGGTCAACGACAAGCGTCGTCCCCTGGACGTCGACGGTCGCGAACGGCCCAGAGGTACTGGTCGTCGAGGAACTTGACGTCCCAGAGTTCTGGGTGCCGGTGCAGCCGGCGACGCCGGCGAGGGTGAGACTGCCGAGTGCGCGGAGGGCGGTACGACGGTCGATGGGTGGTGGGCTGTCAGTCATGGGTGCTGGAAGCGATCGAGGCCGAAGAGTCGGAGGAGGCGCTGGCCGGTGTAGAACATCACGACGAACGGGAGGAGTTTCCACCCGGTTGTGAACGCGAGGTCAAACCAGCCCGAGAGCGTGCCCAGCGGGTGCCAGCGCACGCTCGCCTGGTCACGGACGTACGCGGGATTGGCACCGAGCCACGATTCGGGCTGGTACTGGGCGGTGTAGATGCCGGGCTGCGTGAGCGTGACGACCGCAATCCCGGAGGCGTTCGTCTCGACGTGCTGGTCACCGATGTCGATGTAGCCGTTCGATGATTGTGCGAGCGCGCGGCCACGCTGCTCTGTCGAGAGGTCGATCGGCGCGCCCGTCTGGTTGTCCCGCAGTTCGAGGCGGACCCTAGCCGCTGAGTCGTTCTGCGAGAGCACGCTTGCAGTGAGATTGCTCTCGCGGAGGTGACGCGTCGACCCGGGGCTGGGCTGGAAGATCGTCGCGTTCACGCCGCGGACGATCCCCGCGACGTGGAGTGCCTGCCGGTCGACCTGCTTCGCGCGGACGGCGACGCCATAGGACGTCTTGTAGGAGCCGTTCACGACGTCGATGTGGACGTTCAGTCCGAGTGTCGAGGCGGGTGAAGATCGGTTGATCCCCCACGTCCGAACGACCGACGGCCCCGTCCGAACCGGTTCGGCGACCGGCCCGATCCGTGATGGGTACGCGTGCACGGAGACGGGAATCGCGTCGGAGTTTGTGCGTGTCTCGCCGTCGCGCGTCGATGCGACGAGTGTGTCCCAGTTCGTGTGTCGAGCGGTGTAGAACCGCCACACACCACGCACGCGAGCACTCCCGTCGTCGGTGAGCGTGTAGCCCTGCCACGGCCGCGACTGGAAGATCGCGACGCCTGCGTCCCCGTTCGGATACTCCGCGTAGTAGGGGTACGCTGCGAGGTCGTACACCGACCCGCTGAGTGAGTCGGTGACCGTGACGGAATCCGTCTCCGTCGTCGTGTTCACGGCCCCGCCGTTCAGCGTGGTGGTCTGCTTGAGGCTGATCTCGATCCTCGCGTGCAGCGTCAGCGTCGTGTTTCGCGTGTTCTGGAGGTGGTAGTCGAGCGTCGGCGTCTGCGTCCCGGTGCTCGAGGCGATCGTCTCACCATCCTGGGTGAGCCAGACGCGCGATACCTGATTACTGGTGAGCGACCACTCCGTACTCGTGTTCCCGAGCGTCGCGTTCCCCGTCGTGGTCGGGGAGCGGACGCGATAGTCGACGAGGCCGCGGAGCGTCCCGTCCGGTGCGAGATACGCACGTGTCTTACCGGACGCGAGGTGCGCTCGTGTCGATGGCTGCGCGGCGAAGATCGTCGCGTGAGCGTCCGCGATGAGGGCGCTATTCTCGAGGTCGGCGTTCTCTGGGTAACGCGACGTGTCGGGACCACCAGGGCGAACGTCGCGGAAGTCGTGCTTAGTCCACGTCGCGGCCGTCTTCGGCGGCCGGGTGAACGTGATGTCTGTCCCGTTCGCGAGCTGTTGGAGTGCGTTCCGATGCTCACCGTAGCGCTCGTAGTAGGTGGATTCGTTCGTGTAGTCGTCGGTGTCGTGCGACCAGAGAGTCGCAGACTCGTTCTGTGTCAGGCCGTTCCCCTCGGTTCCGGGGCGGGGGTGGTCTGCGGCGGCGAGTCCGACGACTGTCGCAAGGAGGAGAACACCGGCAATCGCTATCGCGACGGGGCGCGACGGAGACATCGGAGTGGAGGGCAAACTGGGGCTACCAAGGGACGAGGTTCACGCACTGGGCGAGCGGGAGGCCCATCATCGAGCCCGCGACTGTGTAGAGCGGGCCGAGAACCACGAGCACGACGGTAGACTTGAGTGCCGAGCGCTTGTGGCGCTTCAGCCCCTTCTTCTGCTCGGGGCTCAGCGTGAACATATCGATCAGGGAGTTCGCCTGCCACACCACGGCGAGTCCGACGATCCCGAGCGCCGTCGTCAGCTGGAAGAAGCCCTCGATCATGCTTGGGAGTTTGTCCGCGTTGCAGACCGCCGACTGCTGGGCGGCGGCTGGCTCAACGGCGACGAGACTGAGGAGAACGAGGCCGATTACGGCACGTCCTGGCAGTCTGCTCGGCAATACAGTATAAGTCGGCGGGAGCGACTCGTCAGCGGGGGAGGGTGGGTCGGTCACGAATTGTTGGGTAGGGATTGGTGGTGACGGGCCGCGGACCGCTGGTGAGTGGCCGCGAAAGTACCGCTGGAAAGCAGTCACGCCGAAACCACCCGCCAGAAGCAGGCGAATCACGAGACTGCGGGCCCGTATGCGATGCATCCGAGCTGCTATAACTGAATCGAAAATAAATATCTTCTGCTACTTTCCTAGCGGATAAATAAACAATTCATCGACAACGCCATTCATCGAGCCCTCGGTGGGGGACGAATCCTGAACAGTAGAACCGGTACCGATTCAACTGCGCTCCAGTAACTGGCCGGTGTGCGTCTGGCACGCCTGATCGACGAGTACCTCATCGGGTGGGTCATCCTCGCCGTCCTCCTCGGTGTCCTCGTCCCAGAGCTGAGTGTGGTGACGCGGGCATCCACACCGATTCTCGTCGTGATGGTCGGAAGCACCTCACTCCTCCTCTCGCTTGGGGACGTCCAGGGGATCAATCGACGCGTCCTCGGAGGCATCCTCCTCGCACATCTCGCGATGCCGCTTCTCGCGTTCACAATCGCCACCGTCCTGGGGCTCTCACCCGCGCTCACCGCAGGATTTGTTCTCCTCGGGGCGGTGACACCCGAACTCGTCTCCCCGACGATGACCGCGCTCGCCGACGGCGATATCGCGCTCTCCTCCATCTCGCTCGTCGCCATCGGTCTCCTGAGCGTCCTCTACACGCCTGCCTCCGTCACCGCGCTCCTCGGTGAGACGGTCCACGTCGACAGCGGGCACCTCGTCTCCGAACTTCTCGTCGCCGTCGTCCCCCCGATGGCTATCGCAGTCCTCGCTCGCTCGCGCTACGAGCGAATCATCGCCCGCTACGACGACTACTACACGAGTGTCGCGTCCGTGATGGTCATCCTGATCATCGGCGGGGTCGCCGCCGCGAACGCCACCCATCTCCGTGCTGTCACGCCACTTCTCGCACTCGTCGTCACCGGCGCGTTCGCGCTGAACCTCCTCGGCTACGGCCTCGGGTGGACCGTCGCACGCCTCGTGGACGCGACGCCCGCCGAACGCCTCGCCGGGACGTTCGCCGTCGGAATGCGCGACTTCGCTGTCGCCGCCGCGCTCGTCGTCGCTGCGGGCTTCCCCGCGATTGCTGCGCTCCCCGCCATCTGCTTCGGCATCGTCGAGATGGTCACCAGCGCCGCAATCGCTCGGCTGGCAACGCGAAACTGACCCGGAATCGACAGAGATTCGGAGTATCTCGGGTTGGACTGTCTGCGTCTCGAGATCACAGGGTCGCTGCACTCAGGCGAAAGCCCTGTCACAGGCTGCGGCACCGAGGACAGGAAGTTGTCGATGCTGGGTGGTGAGTTCAGTTCGCTTGAAGGTGACGTTCGCACGACCGACGGCGTCGAAGTCGCGGAGCCGATACGCAAGTCTACGAATCCGGGCTGCTGGACCGCGACAGAACAGGCCCTCTAAGCACCACTCGCCCTGATGCGAATGGCTCGTCGTCTCGATAACGTCGAATAGGGTGCCGCAGGTTACGCTGCCGCGGTTCTGACTCCGTTAATCCGGCAGATGCTCAAAAACGAATAGCCCTCGATTAGCCATCTACCCTGGCTTTCTGAAAACGTAATGTATTGAGAATCGGCCCACGACTATGTGAGACTATCAATCTCTTCTAGTGCTTCAGTTGCAACGTCCCCGAGTTCACCAGCTTCAATATGGGAGTACCGCTCTCTCACCATCTCCTCAGAGTTGTCTAAGTACCGAGCCGCAACCGTATACCCGAACGCTCGAACGAGGACCTCACCCATCCCGCGACGGCCGCCGTGGGGCGCGAGATAGTCGTGTTTCGGATGGTCGATATCGATCTCTGCGGCCTCTGAGAGTCGCTGGAGGATCGACCGTGCGCCATCCGTCGTGATCGACGGCAGCCGAATATCCTCGTCGAGCGCCAACAAGAGGTCTCGGGCGTATTCCTCGCGTCGCTCGGCAATTGCGTCTGGGCGTTCCCCTCGCTCGGCAAACTCATCCTGGACGAGCCCCGCGAGCGTCCGTTGGTCGAACGTGGGAAAGACCGGCCAGCGCTCCGTCGGCGGCTCCATCAGCCGGCGGTAGCTCCGGAGCGGCGAGATTACCGGGTCGGGGAGACTCGCGGCGTCCCACTGCTGTTTCTTCCGGTAGACGTCCATACTCCCGTCCTCAAGGGAGAGGTCCTCCCAGCGGACACCGCGCCGACGCGGGTCATTCGGGTCCCGAAGAAGTTCACCAACTCGCACAGCCGTGTACGCGAGGACGAACACCAGAGCCCGGTCACGAGCCGCCTTCAGCGCCGCATAGCGTGCTCGCTGCTTGTCCAGGGGGTCAGTCTCTTCTGGAAGTGTCGTGTACGCTTCAACGGCGTCGCGGGCCTGTTCATCGACGTAGCGGGTGAGAGCGTGGCGCTGTTCGGACGTCCAGGCCTGCTGGTCGCCGGGCTTGCGACCGTCGTCCTCCGGCAGCGGCGCCATCGCACTTGCCCGCTGCGCGTAGTGGGCCTCGAGATAGCCCTCGTTGACGCACCAGCCACACCACGCAGAGATATAGCGGTAATAGGTTTGTACCGTGTTCTGCTTGAGTCCGCGATCACCGTCGAGATGCCGGGCATATTCTCGGAACACGCGTTCGTCGAGATCGTCGAAGGTTGGCTCTCGGTTGACGTCGTCGGGGACGATCCCGGTCCAGTCGTCGTCGCCGCGGTCGCCGGCGGTCCACTCGGCGAATCGCTCCAGCTCGCGTGCAGCGTTTCGTCGATAGTTCCCGCCGTCGCCTCCGCGACCTTTCCCCTTGTCCTGGAGGTAGCGCTCGAAGCTGTCGTCGAGCGGCGTCGAAAGCGCTCGATCAGGCATCCACCGGCCCTCCACCGTCCTGCGGGACCGGTCTCGGGTCCTCTATTCCGGGGGAAGCGCCGTCGTGAGGCGGTTGCAGCATTCGTGCTTCACCGACGGCGTCAGGGTACTTCAAACTGGTCGTGATTACCAGAATAATCAGGACCACTCATCAGTTCCACTCAATCTACTGTATTCGGGGTTTTAGAGTCTTCTAACACCGAATTTCTACATTACCCCACCCCATATACTGTATATCGATATACAAAATGACTAGATCGTGGAAGTTGAGACTACACCGGGTTTAGCCGGCCTGTAATGCGCGGTCTCGGACGAATCGATGAGTGGAAACTGCTTCAGGTTACTCTCCAAACGGCCACTCTTGTTAGTATGCCTACTATATGATGGATTATCGGTCCCTTTCGGTAGCGTTGCCACTCAGACGGCGCTCTATCACGGGGAGAGTACCTTACTACCCGATTCCTGTCTCCTTCTTCAACAGCGTGAGCGTATTATCGGCAGTCACCATCGGTGATCGTTCGTATTCCCCGGTCAACTCGACTTGGACGAGTAGATCGACCGCTCGCCAAATCGAGTACAAGAGACACGCGAACGCGAAGTAGAAGAACCGCAGCCCGAAATCGGTCGAGGTTGTCGCGGCCATGAATCGCTTGATCGACCGATAGCCACTCTCAATCTCCCAGCGATATCCATATTCACTAAGGAAGCCCCCACCCCGGTTGGACATGAACACCGAGTACTGCCGGTGATCATCGTGTTCAGAGTTCTCCTTCCGACGGTAGATTAGCGTCGTCTCATGCCACTCGTTCTTCCCGAGATGGAGCTTCCGGTCGGTCTCGTACCGGTCTTGATCACGCTGGAGCAACCGCTTGGCCTGAGCTTTCTCACTCGTTTGCATCCGTTTCGGCACGACGTAGGAGAGCCCCCGCTGGCTGATCATCTCTAGAATGTGCTGACTATCAAACTCCCGGTCCATCAGCACGTTATCGACGTGGACGAGCTCTTCCGCCGAATCCAGCAAGTCCTCGACGATCTCCTTGCGTGATTCACCTTTCCGTACCGGACGGGCATCAAGGACAAGAGGGACTGCGTTGCCGACCAACTGGACTGTCGCCCACTGGTAGGCGTATTCGTCGTTCTTCTCCTTCGTCCCGATAATCTCGTCCTCGTGGCCCGTCCTATCGCCGGTAAAGGGATCGTCCTCAGTGATGTCGATCGCGACAATACCCGCTCGGAAGAACTCCTCTGTCTCCGCGAGCTCGTTGATGAGCTGTCGGAGTGCCTGTCGGTACATCTCGCGGATCTGCTCGATGGAGAGATCGCGAATCTGGTCGCGATGGCCGTGTCCGAGTGGTGTTCGATCACGCGTCGACTCGTGAATGAAGCTGCGAGCGCCCTCGTTGGCGGCCAAATTCTCACGGAGTCCCAAGTAGGTCTGTAAGCCCCAGTAAGCGTTCTCGGGAATCTCACAGCCCTCACCACGGTTGAGCGAGAACGCGGGGAATACAACGCGACTGACGTGCTTGGTAATCATCCCGGCCTTGTCGAGGAGGGCCTGGTCGGCAGGGTCCGATTCAGTAGCGTCGTCGCCTCGATCCGGGAGGTTTCGTTCTGGTTTGCGTGGTACAGCGACACCCGCGTTCTGCGCTTTGATCAAGATTAGTCGAGCCGCTTCCTGGATCGTCTCGCGGAGATCGCGCGTGAAACGCTCGTTCCATGTGCGCCACAGTGTCGATTGATCCGGAACCGTCCCCAACTCGAGGCGTTCACAAAGTTCGGGGTAGGTATCGAGGTACTCGACGAGAGGTGTTTCGTGCGTCCAGCCGTGGAGTTCTTTCAGCACGAACACGCGAAAGAGGGTATCCATCTCGTAGCATGTCGAACTCTCGTAGCAGTCGTGGGCTTCGAAGCGAAAGTAGGCCAGAGGAAGCTCGCAGACAAACTGTTCGAGTGAGTCATGATCAGGGTGCGTAAACCAGACACGTGAGACGACTCGAACGTCTGATTCTAACCCACCAAGTGAGGAGCGATCGTACAGCGGTGTCGAGTCATATTCGGGCCATTCGACGCGCTGCTGGTGTGCGATTCGTCGAAAGACGCTGCGTCGAGACTCGCGAGTCGCAGCCACTGCAGAAGAATAGCCCGGAGACGCTCAAGAGTCCGTCCAACCGACCAGTAGAGGAAGAGTTCTGTGCTCTGTTGGATCCCTCAATCGCGAACAGGACTGGTGCAGCTAATCGTTAGATATAGCTGATTTAATGACTTTCAACACGTGCCAGCGCCGCCTCCCCTTGACCTTATCCTGAACAACAGAGACAGAGATGCTGTTAAGATTGCTCAATGCGCCTCAGATCCAGTTCCTGTCGCGAAGGATACAATAAGACCGATGATGAGAACGCCAACAACGCCTAGAAGTCCCCGGATAACCAGTTTCACACTACCTGATTTTGCTGGGTCGGGGTACATGAGGAAGAGAACTGTGATTACGAATAGCAGTACAGTCATGAGACCGACACTGGCGTCTCCGAGAATTTTATTCATAGCCGTATTTTTGGAGATGAGTTATTATATCATTCGGATTCGAACGCTCAGTTGTGCGACCGGTCGGCTCTTATATCGGTCGTCCAAAGGGGGTGTATGGCTGAGAGTGGGCTTGCAGCAGGCTACCAACGATCGAGTCCATGGCCCGTCTTCCTTGCGCTTGGACTTGTCCTTTCCGAGGTTGGCGTCTTCCTTGCGGGTGTACTCCTCCCGGTCGCAGTCGGTGGACTCCTACTTCTTGAGGTGTGTATTATCGGAATCTTCAGAGAATCCGGGTATGCACGTACGCTCTCGCGCCCAGCCCTTGGAATTGGGAGTCTCTTCACAACGGCCGGACTCGTATTACTCGCGGCAACAACATATTGGGTACGCGGCGTTACAGTGCTCGCTGCTGGTGTCCTGGCAGTTATCGGTGCAATTGTGTGCTGGCTCTACGAGACACGTCGACTATGAGTGAGCGCGCCCCAACCCGATCCGGTTCTCATATCGTAATCGCGATGCTCATCGTCGCCATTCTTACAGCCGCTGGATTCGGATACGCGGTCGGTGCCTCCGTCCTTCAGAGCGCTGTTGAGAAAGGGATAGAGGCGACGCTTGGTCCGATATCGTTCGCACTCTCCCCATTCAACCTCTTCCTCTACGGGATGATTTCGGTCAGCATTGGGATGGCCGTCATACTGGGTATTGTGCTCTTCCTCTCGAAGTATGATACTGCGTCTCTGAGAGACTAGCCGAGAAGCACTGCGGGTGCTGAAGAGAGCGAGAAATACGCGACGCCGAATTGGACCGCGTTATACGTCGCATGAACAAGTGCTGGGACGGCGAGGTTCTCTGTATATTCGTAGAGGACACCGAGGACGAGTGCGATGAGGAACACACCACCGAGGTAGACGAGCTTTCCGTCGCCGGAGAGCGAAGAGACATGCAGAACTGCGAAGGTTGCACTCGCGATCGGGATCGCAACAGTCGGTGTGAACTCGCTACGGAGCCGTCCTTGGATGGCGCCACGGAAGAGCAATTCCTCGCCAGGCCCAACAAGGAGGTAGGAGAGCGGGATCATGAGGAGGAGGACGGCGGGGTTTTTGGCTGCCGTAGTCACGACTTGGTTTGTCGCCGAATCAAGCCCGAGGAAACTCGCCGTCATGGAGAGACCGACCCAAAGCGCGAGTGTCGCGACACTTCCAGCGACGATAATCGCGAGATCACGCCGCGATGGAACCGCTACCGGGAGTGGTGGAGATGTATTGCCAAGTCGGCTGTAGAGGAGCGCGACCCCCCCAAACGCAATACCTTGGAGAAGTGTGGCGCTAAGTACGAGTTGAATAGCGGGACGGTCAAAGACCGGAATACCAACAACAGTGAGGAGTCCGGCTCCCGTCGCGACGAGGAGTGTACCGACACCGAACCCAACAATAGCGAGTGCGATGGTGAGAGTCACCGATCGGACACGGTCCGAGATCGCATTCATACACAAAGATGTGCGTGGGCCGTAGAAATGCTGGTCGGTCTTGACCATCACTCTATTATATACGAATCAGTTCACCCATCTGGAATAATAATATAGGGAGTTAAATTGGCAATACAGCCCATATAGACCGTTTCAGTTAACAGGTGGATTAATAACTGTATGATGGTTATCTCCGAGTATGAGCGATCCACCAGCATCAGCACACGACCATAATCACGACGATGACGACCATGATCACGACCACGATCATGGCCACGAGCATGATGAGCCAGTGGCAGACCTGGTGAACGGAGAGGTAGTACAGTTGTCCGTTCCGGAGATGGACTGCCCGTCCTGTGCCGGGAAAGTCCGGAAGAGCGTGCAGCAACTCGACGCCGTTGAGACGGTCGACCCGCAGGTCACGACTGGTACCCTCACCGTCAGCTACGAGAAGGAGGGAACCACGCCAGAGGCCATCGCCGAGCGCGTCGAGAAGGCCGGCTATACCGTCGAATCTGGCGTCGGTGAGACGACCGAGACGTTCACCGTTCCGGAGATGGACTGCCCGTCCTGCGCGGGGAAGGTCGAGAACGCCCTCGAGGACGTCACTGGCGTCAGCACCTATCAAACCCAACCCACGACTGGGAAAGTCGTCGTCACGTACGACCAGGCGCACGTGTCGGCTGACGACGTGACACGGGCGATCGAGAGCGCTGGCTACGACGTCACTGAGACGACGGTCTCCAGGGGGGAAGGGAGTAGTGGACTGGCAGAGACTGACGGGGTCTGGCAGAGTGATCGCGCGACGAAGACATGGATTAGCGGTGGGTTTGTCGCGCTCGGCCTGCTCTTCGAATTCGTCCTGAGCGGCCAGAACTCTACGCTGATTACGGGGCCATTTACGCTCGCGCTCGCGGACGTCCTCTTCCTGATCGCAGTTTCGGTTGGTGGTCAGGAGATCATCGAGGGAGGGTATTACTCGCTGCGCAACCGGAATCTGGACATCGACCTGCTGATGTCCATCGCGATTACGGGGGCACTCGTCGTCAGTGTCGGCTTCGGCGAGGGGCTCTATATGGAGGCCGCGATGCTCGCCTTCCTCTTCAGCGTCGCCGAGCTTCTGGAGCGCTACTCGATGGACAAGGCCCGCAACTCCCTGCAGGAGCTGATGGACCTCTCCCCGGACGAAGCCACCGTCAAACGGGACGGCGAGGAGATGACGGTGCCCGTCGAGGACGTCCGCGTCGGCGACGTCGTCGTGGTCAAGCCCGGTGAGAAGATTCCGATGGACGGCGAGGTCAGCGTCGGCGAGAGCGCGGTCAATCAGGCGCCCATCACCGGCGAGTCCGTCCCCGTGGACAAGACGGATGGCGACGAGGTGTACGCCGGCACCATCAACGAGGAGGGCTACCTCGAAGTCCGAGTCACTTCCGAGGCTGGGGACAACACGCTCTCGCGCATCATCGAGATGGTCGAGGACGCACAGGCGAACAAGACCGAACGCGAGCAGTTCGTCGAGCGCTTCGCCGGCTACTACACCCCGGTCGTCGTCGCGTTCGCCGTCCTCGTCACGCTCGGCACGCCGTTCGTCCTCGGGGCGACCTGGGAGCAGTCCGTCGTCTACGGCCTCACCCTGCTCGTCCTCGCGTGCCCGTGCGCGTTCGTCATCTCGACGCCCGTCTCGGTGGTGTCGGGCATCACGAGCGCCGCGAAGAACGGCGTCCTCATCAAGGGCGGACAACACCTCGAGGCGATGGGCGACGTCGAGGCCGTCGCGCTCGACAAGACCGGCACGCTCACCAAGGGCGAACTCGCCGTGACGGACGTCATTCCGCTCAACGAGAACACCGAGGACGACGTCCTGCGGTGTGCGCGCGGCCTCGAGTCGCGCTCCGAACACCCCATCGGCGCAGCCATCGTCGACCACGCCGCGGAGAACGACGTCGGGAAGCGCTCGGTTTCCGAGTTCGAGAGTGTCACCGGGAAGGGCGTGCGCGCTGACCTCGACGGCGAGACGCACTACGCGGGCAAGCCGGGGTTCTTCGAGGAACTCGGCTTCGACCTCTCGCACGTCCACGCCGTCACCGACGGCGGGGTCGTCACGCAGACCAGCCAGCGCCTCTGCGAGCGGAACAACTGCCTCGACCTCCTCCAGGACACCATCCCCGACCTCCAATCCGAGGGGAAGACGGTGATTCTCGTCGGGACGGAGGACGAACTCGAAGGCGTCATCGCCGTCGCGGACGAAGTCCGCCCCGAAGCGCGTCGCGCCGTCGAGCGCCTGCACGACCTCGGCGTCGCGCACGTCGTGATGCTCACCGGCGACAACGAGCGTACTGCACGCGCCATCGCCGAGGAGGTCGGCGTTGATGAGTTCCGCGCGGAACTCCTCCCCGACGAGAAGGTCGAAGCCATCCAGGACCTCGACGGCGAGTACGACGGCGTCGCGATGGTTGGCGACGGCGTGAACGACGCGCCGGCGCTCGCAACGGCGACTGTCGGTGTCGCAATGGGTGCGGCCGGTACGGACACCGCCCTCGAGACGGCGGACATCGCGCTGATGAGCGACGACCTCGCACGCCTCCCCTATCTCTACGAACTGTCGCACGACGCGAACGGCGTCATCCGGCAGAATGTCTGGACGAGTCTCGGCGCGAAAGCCGCCCTCGCGCTCGCCGTGCCTTTTGGCCTCGTCCCCATCTGGGCGGCCGTCCTCGTCGGCGATGCCGGGATGACGCTCGGCGTCACCGGCAACGCGATGCGCCTCTCCCGAATCACCCCCGAGGACGACTAGAGCGCTCACCCAGTCGCACTACACTCTCACTGATGCGCTTCCACTCGTTCCCAAACTAATGGAGAGCCACAACCACGACACGACGACAGATTCAGACCACGACCACGGCGACGGCAACCATACCGAGCCGCGAAGTATACGTAAACTCGGCGTCGTCGCCGCGATTAACACGGCTGGCTTCGTCATCGAACTCGCCGGTGGTCTCCTGTTCGGATCGCTTGCACTCCTAAGCGACGCCGTCCACATGCTCTTCGATGCGCTGTCGTATCTGATGGCGTTTGCAGCCACCTATGTCGCCGACCGGTACGAGGAGCGCGATTTGTGGACGTACGGACTCCACCGACTCGAACCGTTCGCCGCCCTCCTCAACGGGGTGCTCCTCGTCCCGATGGCGCTCGTCATCCTCTACGAGTCCTACCAGCGATTCTACAACCCCGTCGACCTCGACCCGACGATGACCGTCCTCCTCGCCACGGGCGGCCTCGTCGTGAACGTCGCGTCCGTCGGCTACCTCCACGGCGACGAACTCAGCCTGAACGAACGCGGCGCGTTCTACCATCTGCTCGGCGATACCGGGGCGTCCGTCGCGGTCATCATCTCGACCGCCATCGTCGCCGTCTTCGAGATCCGCATGGTAGACCCGATCACGGCCGCGCTCATCGCTGTCGTCATCATCTGGTCAGCATACACCGTGTTGCGTGACAGCCTCGACCTCCTCCTCGAACGTAGCCCGATTCCGATCGCCGACCTGCAGGCATCCCTCATGTCGATCGAGAGCGTTGAGGCGGTCGAGGACTGCCACGTCTGGCAGGTCTGTAGTCGGCTTACCATCGGGACAGTTCGAGTCAAGGTCTCAGTCGATTCGCTCAATACCCAAGAGGAGCTACGGGCGACTATCCACGAGAGACTCCGAGACGCCGGCCTTGACCACGTCACTGTCGAACTCGTGAACGAAGCAACGACGCACCGCACAACTACCCATACACATTAGCGACCGTGACGCCCACCATGATACAGAGACATACCCCGCTAGCTCAGGCGCGTCTCCGTTCGGACTCTACGAGGCGACCGTGACTACGTGTTCGTTCTGCGGCCGCGAGATCGATAGCGAGCCGATTCGTGATAACGGGGAGGTGTTCTGCTCGCGTGGCTGCCAACAGGGGGAGACGAGAACCAGTGGCGCACACATCGAACACACTCCTGAGACAACGCAGCAGACTGACGGCGAGACGGCGTATTTCTCGATCAGCGGCATGCATACGCACGCATGCGAGTCGTATCTCGAGCGACGCGCTGTGACACTCGATGGCGTCAGCGGTGCGTCCGCGAGCTATACGGCCGAGATGATGCGCGTCAGCTACGACCCCGAGGCGGTTGAGCGTGACACCATCGAGGACACACTTTCTGCATGGGGATATCGAGCCTCTGCGCCCACACCAGAGGAAACACCCGCCGACCGGAACGACTTCGACTTCGACCATCTCCGCACGATTTTCTCCGTGATTGCCGTCGCACCCATCTACATCATCTATGCTGCCTTCTTCTACCCCGTCTATCTCGGACTCCTTCCGACCTCCTCACTCGATAATCACGCAATCGTTACTGGTCTCTACGGGCCTGTCGCGATGTTCACCACGATCACTATCTTCGGCGTCGGATTCCCCATCCTCCGGTCGGCCTACATCAGTCTCCACGAACGCCAGCTTACTGTCGACGTCCTCATCTCCATCACTGCGGTGAGCGCCTACGCGTACTCCATGGTCTCACTGCTCTATCTCGACCGTCTCTACCTCTTCTTCGATATCGCGACGGCGGTCATCGTTCTCACGACAATCGGGAATCACGCCCGTGCCCGATATAAACGCCAGGCGGTCGAAGACCTCACCGAGTTCGTCGACGAGACAGAGACCGCTGCACGCCGCCTCCTTGAGGACGGGACAACGACGATCGTCCCACCCGAGGACTGCACGACTGGGGATCGGCTTCTCGTCCGGCCGGGCGAACGAATCCCACTTGACGGCACGATCGTCGATGGCCGCGGAACGGTTAACGAGGCGCTCATCACTGGCGAGGCACGACCCCAGCGTAAAGTCGTCGGCGACACGGTCATCGGTGGCTCCATTGCCGCCGACGGCTCATTCGAAATCACGGTCGACGAGGGGGCGACGAGCACACTCGACCGACTCCGCGACCTCGTCTGGGATCTCCAGACCGAACAGTCCCCGGCCGAGCGGCTCACGAACCGTGTGACAGCAATCTACATCCCGGTTGTCTGTGTCTTCGCACTCGTCACACTCGGTGCGTGGACGGTTGCTGGCGCGCCAGCCGAACCCGCACTTCGGACGGCACTCACCGTGCTGATTATCGCCTGCCCCGTCTCCCTCAGCCTCGTCACACCACTCGCCGTCGGTCGTGGGCTCTCAACGGCTGCCGAGCGAGACGTCCCGGTTTTTGATCAGACGATCCTTGAACGGGTGACCGACGCAGACGTCATCGCGTTCGACAAGACCGGAACACTCACCACCGGCGAAATGCGTGTCGCCGCCGTCCACGCAGTTGAGGAGTGCGATAGTAAGGCGGTTCTTCGGCGGGCAGCGGCCGTCGAGTCACGTTCGAGCCACCCGATTGCCGCCGCAATCCGCGACCGTGCACCGGACCGCTCACAAGCGGTTACGTCGTTCGAACGGTACCGCTACGGTGTCGTGGCCGACGTGGACGCGTCGCGGACGGCCGTCGGAAACCCCGCACTCTTCGACGACCTCAACTGGAGCATTCCCGAAGCCATCCGTGACACAATCGACCGTGTCCGTGACCGTGGCGAGCTCCCAACGGTCGTCGGCTGGGAGGGGACCGCAACAGGCGTGATCACACTCGAAGATCAGCCCCGCGAGAAGTGGACGGAAACTGTCGCGGAGCTCGCGGCCGATGACCGACAGATCGTGGTCATCACGGGCGATGATTCACGCGTTGCACGGCAGTTCGAGGCACACCCGGACGTCTCCAAGGTCTACGCGGACGTCCCACCGGAAGCGAAAGAAGAGCTCGTCCGTCGCCTCCGCGATGAGGGTGTCGTCGCGATGGTGGGGGACGGGACGAACGACGCACCAGCGCTTGCCGCTGCTGATCTCGGTGTGGCGATGGTCTCCGGAAGTGACTTCACCGTGACTGTCGCGGACGCTCTCGTAACGGCCGACGATCTGACGCCGTTCCGCGATCTCTTCGGAATCGCGCGTGGGACACGGCGTCGCCTTCTCGAAAATCTCGGACTCGCGCTCACAGTGCCTGCTATCGGTGTCCCGCTCGCTGCCGTTGGGTTCGTCACACCGCTCGTCGCGACGACGCTAATGGCGACCGGAACCATACTCGTGCTCGCAAACAGCTACCGCCCCCTCACCAGCAACTTGTGATAAATCGGCTCTGTTGAAATCCTCGGAGGGTTACAGGTTCGCCCGGTAGTCTGACCGGATGCAGGCCCTCCCAAAGTCGCAGTTGCTTCGGTTCGTTGAGCAGGCATATCACTTGGCTCGGCGAGCTGTTGCCCGCTACTCGTCAAAGTTCTCGAAACGACGGTACACACTCCACAAGCACATCGTCTTGCTCCGTCTCAAGGTGCGGAAGAATACGACGTACCGGACGCTCCTTGACGAACTTATCGAGATGCCTCGCATTCGGAGCGCCCTTGGTCTTGAGGAACTCCCGTCTCCTTCGACGTTGTGTAAGGCGTTTAACTGGCTCGATATGGCGGTTTGGCGTGTGCTGCTCAACCTCTCGGTTACCCTCCTCCCGACCAACGGTGTCGTCGGTATCGATGCCTCTGGCTTTGACCGTAGTCACGCCTCGAAGCACTATACGAAGCGAACGAAGTTGACGATTCAGCAGTTGAAAGTCACGCTTCTCGTGGACACGAGAGCAAATGCTGTCCTCGACGTACACGTAACAACAACACGAAAACACGACTCGAAGATCGCGCCGTCGCTCATCAAGCGGAATACCGGGGAAGTAGCAGTTCTCCTCGGCGACAAGGGATACGATGATCAGAAGATTCGCGCATTAGCCCGTGAAACTGGTGTTCGTCCGCTCATCAAGCACCGCGAGTTCTCGTCTCTTCACAAAGCGTGGAATGCTCGGTTGGATGCCGATCTCTACGGTCAGCGCAGTCAAAACGAGACGGTAAACTCTCGCCTCAAACGAAAATATGGCGCATTCGTCCGCTCACGGCACTGGTGGAAGCAGTTCCGTGAACTCGTTGTCTGCTGTCTCACTCACAACATCGACAAGGCACTTTGAACGTTCAATAGAGGGAATCCACCTAATGCTCTTGCTCAACGGTTCACTCCTGTTCTCCGCGGCAGTTCTGTTCCCACTCCTGACGAGCAATACTGTATCGGACGGAGTCGCGTGGCTCTCCGTCGATAACGAGTTCATTACGGATTTGACCCTCTTTATGACCACCGAATCGCTCAACATATTTCTCAATGGCTTGCCGGGAGTTCGTGTTTTCAGGGTCGTGTGTAACCGTCACAATTTGGAGGTCGAGTCGGTCGAACGCGAGTTTGAGAAAACGAGCAGCTCGTTCTCCAGAGTACCCTCGTCTCCAGAAGGGCTTTCGGAGCCACGTCCCCAGTGTCGCCAGTTGACGGTCCCAATCTGGATGTATTCCAGCGAGACCGGCGAATTCGTTAGCGTGTTCGCCGTCTTTCGGTCGAATCACGTAGGTAGCGTTCTCTCCGTTCTCGAACTCCGTCCCACACTGCTCGACCCATTCGAACGCCGCTTTGGGGTGAGAGTATGAGTTCCACGTGACGTACTCGGTTATTTCGTCAATTCCGGGCGCTCCTTCTTGGACGTGAGTATAGAGTTCGTATGGGTCAAACTCATCCTGATGGAGCCGCTCGTAGCGTAGCCGTTCACTCTCCATCTCCACTGGAAACACTGGCATTATCACTACGATTCGAGGAGCAGTCAAAATCGATTTGTCATCCCACTGACAATATGTTCACCCACTTACGGAGTATCTGTTCTCCCCTGAATTTGGTCATGAAAACTGTCTCGGTCTGATGAATACCTTCAATAAGTACAGCGAAGAAAGTAGTCGTAGTGCTACGGACGGGCTGAACCGTTACGAATCCATTGCAAGGCGCTGTCGCGGTTGTCTAGTTGGAAGTATCGCATCTGGTCGGGAGCAACTGGCCAGACTGGCCGTATGGCTCGCCACTGGTGAAAGAGTAATTTTGCCCAGAACGAGTCTCCGACGCACGCATAGGAACGAATGTCGAACTCGGGTCCGTATCGAAGGTCTGGAAGAATCCCGTGCAGATGGGTGAGATACGTCGTTGCTGTCCAGTCGGGAACTTCCTCATACACTCGGATTGACCCATGTTGCTTCGTTCGTTCAATGAGCAGCGAGTAGAACTCCTCGTAGCCGTCAGCAGTACCATTCCCGACACGTACCGCAATGAGATCGTCCTCTGTCGCGTCCAGTATCTCAAACATCCTTAGTGAACGAAATCGAATAAATGTATCAAAGTTCCGGTGGTCGCTCGACGGATCAGTTCGCAGTCCCACCCAACAGCTGTTTCAGCAGGAAAGGTGTGGAATCGATAGGACTTCAACAGAGCCGATAAATCGGATAGCGGCAGAGCCGATCGGCACCGTGTGCATTGAGACAGCCAGTCTCAACTACTGTTCTCCATTTGGAAGTTGAGACTACGGCGGGTTTAGCGGGGCTGTAATGCGTGGTTTCGGGCGAATTTGTGAGTGGAAACTGCTTCAGAACGCTCTCTAAACGACCATTCCTATTGGATTTCTTACTATCTGGGCGATTTTCTACAACTTTCGATAGCGTTGCCACTCAGACGACGCTCTAACACGAGTAGAGAACCGTACTACCCAATTCCTGTCTCCTTCTTCAACAGCGTAAGCGTATTATCGGCGGTCACCATCGGTGCGTGTTCGTATTCGCCGGTCAACTCGACCTGCACGAGTAGATCGACCGCCCGCCAGATCGAGTACAAGAGACACGCGAATGCGAAATAGAAGAACCGTAGCCCGAAATCCGTGGATGTCGTCGCGGCCATGAATCGCTTGATCGATCGATAGCCGCTCTCAATCTCCCAGCGATAGCCATACTCGCTGAGGAATCCACCGCCACGGTTGGACATGAACACCGAGTACTGTTGATAGTCGTCGTGCTCAGAGTCTTCTTTCCGGCGGTAGATCAGCGTCGTCTCGTGCCACTCATTCTTCCCGAGATGGAGTTTCCGATCGGTCTCGTACCGGTCTTGATCGCGCTGAAGCAACCGTTTGGCCTGGGCCTTCTCGCTGGTCTGCATCCGCTTCGGCACGACGTACGACAGTCCCCGCTGGCCGATCATCTCCAAGACGTGCTGACTATCGAATTCCCGATCCATCAGCACGTTATCGACGTGAACGAGATCCTCGGCAGAGTTGAGCAGATCCTCGACGATTTCCTTGCGTGACTCGCCTTTCCGTACCGGGCGGGCATCAAGGACGAGTGGGACTGCGTTACCGACCAACTGGACTGTCGCCCACTGGTAGGCGTATTCGTCAGTCTTCTCCTTCGTCCCGATAATTTCGTCCTCGTGGCCCGTCCTATCGCCGGTAAAGGGATCATCCTCAGTGATGTCGATCGCGACGATGCCTGCGCGGAAGAACTCCTCTGTCTCCGCGAGCTCGTTGATGAGCTGTCGGAGTGCCTGTCGGTACATCTCGCGACTCTGCTCGATGGAGAAATCTCGAATCTGGTCGCGATGACCGTGTCCGAGTGGCGTTCGATCACGCGTCGACTCGAAAATGAAACTGCGAGCGCCCTCGTTGGCGGCCAAATTCTCACGGAGTCCCAAGTAGGTCTGTAAGCTCCAGTAAGCGTTCTCGGGAATCTCACAGTCCTCACCACGATTGAGCGAGAACGCGGGGAACACGACGCGACTGACGTGGTCGGTGATCTTCCCTGCCTTGTCGAGGATGGCCTGGTCGTTTGGGTCTGATTCAGAGGTGGCGTCGGCTCGATCCGGGAGGTTTCGTTCTGGTTCGCGTGGCAGGGCGACATCCGCGTTCTGCGCTTTGACGAGAATCGTACGAGCCGCTTTCTGGATCGTTTCCCGAAGATTTCCCGTGAATCGCTTGTTCCAGGTACGCCAGAGCGTCGACTGATCTGGTAGTGAGTCAAGCCCGAGTTGCTCACTAATCTCGGGTGACTGCTGGAGGTATTCGACGAGCGCTGTTTCGTGGGGCCACCCGTGGAGTTCCTTGAGGAGAAATACCCGGAACAGCTGCTCCATTTCGTACTGTGTGGTCGACGAGTAGCAGTCGTGCGGAGTGACCTCGAGATACGCCAAGGGAAACTGGCAGGCAAACTCATCAACCGACTCGTGAGCATCATGTTCGAACCAGACGCTCGCTACTATTCGAACGTCTTCCTCAACAGCAGCCAGTGAGCTTCGATCGTAGAGTGGGGTCGAATCGTAGTTGGGCCATTCAGAGTAAGGGAGTCGTGCAATGTGGCGAAAAACGGTCCGCCGTGACGCGCGCGTCGCAGTCACTGTGAGAGGATAGCTACTACACTCCTAAGAACCCGTTCACTGGCTCGGACTACACTTGTCCATTCTGTTTCAAGGCACGAATCGCTCGTGCTGCCGTCAATTTAAGCAATGCAACAACTGTATCACCAACTGCTAAACCAATTCCTCCTGATTGACGCGCCTCTGGGAGGAGTGAAATATGACACCACTGCCAGGCGCCTCTCAACGAAAACTACAGAGTCCTGGTTTTAATCACAAGTTCCTGTGTCCGACAGAGTTTCCGTCGCGGGTGCTGGTGGTTCGTGGGTCCCGAAGTTGGGATGGGTCTCCTCCATCCAGACGTACACGATTGCCCCCGATACGAACATCAGGAGTGCAGTCGCGTAGAACGCAGCCTCGGCGCTCACGAACTCCATAGTGAGTCCAATCAGGATCGCGCCGACGCCGTAGCCAGAGTCACGCCACATCCGATAGACGCCCATCCCGGTCGCGCGCCACGTCGGGTGGGCCGCATCGCCCGGGACTGTCATTAGGTTCGGATAGAGTAATGCCATCCCGAGACCCGACACCCCGGAGAGCACGACCCACGGGAGGTACCCGTCGACGAGAACCATCCCGAGGACGCCCACGCCAGCGAGGAACATCCCAACGAGGACTGGCGGTCGGCGTCCGATACGGTCGGCGAGCCCGCCTGTCGCAATCTGAAGGAAGTACATCGCGCTGTGGACGGCCACGACAAAGCCAACGGCCGCAATTCCGAGTCCCTGACTAGTGAGATACAGTGGGACGGCAAGCCAGAACAGCGTGTCGACGAACTTCTCGATGTGCCCCGCTTGGGCAGCGGCGAACAGCGTCTTGTCGCCGTAGGTCGCCCGCTTCAGCACCTCGACAAACGGCAGGTTCGCGTCGTAGTGATCGTCGTCCTCGACCTCTAACTCCGCAAGGTGGACCGTCTCCTTGATCAGGAAGATAGAGACGAGGAACGCCAGCACGACGACGATGGCGAGGAAGTAGAACGGCTCCGGCCGAAGGCTCGTCTGGGCGGCGATGACGCCCGTAATCCAGGCGCCGACGGCGACGCCGGTGTAGCCGAACGCTTCGTCGATACCGACCGCGAGGCCGCGCTGGTCGGGGCCTGCGATGTCGATTTTGGCGTTAATTGCCATACTCCAAGTCAACGCCTGGTTGATCCCTAGTAAGATGTTCCCGACAGTAATCCACGCCCAGCTCGGGGCGTAAATGAGGATGATGGGCAGCGGGAGTGCGGTCGCCCAGCCAAGGACGAGCACGGGCTTGCGGCCGTACTCACCGCCCCATTTGCCGGCATAGAGGTTCAGGAGTCCCTTGACGAAGCCAAACGAGACGACGAACGATCCGATGACGAGGAGTGACTCGACGCCAAGTATGTCACGTCCCAGAACCGGGACAACCGCCCGCTCAGACCCGATGGTCAACCCGGTGGCGAATACGAGCAGGACATGCAGTGAGAACTGCCCGAGGTGTTCGCGGATGCCTTGTTTGTGTGCAAAGCCCGCATTCATGAATTATTGACCGGACTGTCCTCCACAGGTATTTGTGTCTGGTTTGAAAGAGTATCGCGTAGAATCATGGGTTACTGGCGCTGGGCTCGGAAGGACTGGTGGTGCTGGTCGTCACGTAGGACCAGCCGTTCATTCCACCTACCATCCGCTTCGCGTCGTATCCATGCTCTCGAAGACGACTCGCGGCGAGCGCGGCCTTTGATCCACTGAAGCAGACAACCGCGATTTCGCGGTCTTCAGGAAGCTCCGTGAGTGAGGCGTCGAGACCGATGAAGTTCTCGCCGCTGAGCTGGTCATAGATCGGGAGGTTGTGGCTACCTGGGATGTGCGTCTCATGGTAGCTGTAGCTTGGCCGAACGTCGAGGACGAACGTTTCGCTGGCTTGCTCCCACACTTCTGAAGAAGTTATTGTATTGCTCAATATACACAATACTAATTGGCTCGAAGTGATAAGCGCTTCGCTGGAAAACAGGTACTAGACGAACGGCGCTCAGACGAGAAGTTGGATGTCGGCGTCAGCCATGTCTTGAATGGCTGTGGCGGCGCCAACACCAGTCGTGACGCCATCGTAGAAGTCGTCCTCGTCGTAGTCCATGAGGTCGAGGGTCATCTGACACGCTTGGAATTCGACGCCCATGTCGAGCGAGGTGTCAATAAGCTCCTTGATGGTCGCGGTGTCGTTGTCCGCGATGCGCTTTTCCATCATCTTCGTCGTCATTCGATCCATGCCGGGAAGCGCGGCGACGGCGTTCGGAACGGGCATGTTCGGGTTGCCGACCGAACTGAGCTTGAGACTCTTCGAACGCTCCTCGTGGAGGATATCGAGTCCCCAGAAGGTGTGGAAGACGGTGACTTCATAGCCGAACGCCGCCGCGGTCGAGGCAAGGATGAGCGGTGGGTAGGCCATGTCGAGCGTCCCTTTGGTGGCGATGATGGACATCTTCGGCTGCCCGTCGCCTCCCTCAGCCTCGAGGTCTGCAATTGTCTCCTCCAACTCTTCGACTCGCGCTTCCAACTCTGCGCGACTGGGGCTAGTCTCGTCGCCGGGAGATGGTGTGCCAGTACTCATTGTTAGATCACTCCGTCTTCCGCACGTAGTGCGTGTAGACGTCCTCGCCGTCCGTCTGGTCGAGAAGCTCGACGCCGTCAGTCGTCTCGGCCCAGCCGCCGAGGTCACTCATGCTTCCGGGGTCGGTGGCGAGCACTTCGAGGATGTCGCCCTCGTCGAGATTGTCGGTCGCTTGCTTCGTCTTGACGACGGGCATCGGGCAGTTCTGTCCCTTCACGTCGAGCGTCTCGGTGACTTCGTAGTCTACCATGATATTGGCCTCACCACCCAATATTGGGTCTATGCTGAAAAACATACCGGTAGTAGTTCAGCTATTACACACTCTCGTATTTGAGGATATTCTATTATTGTCTCGTGCGCACCTATATAGCGATTATAGCAGATAGAGTATTGTGCAGTAGTTGTACTACTATGCAAAGTCTTATTTGCGGCCGGCCGATACAGTGGAGTGAGATGAGCGATAACGCATCCGCGACGACCGACGCCGCAGTTGAGGAAGTCACGCCGGAGCGACTGAAGGACCGCATCGACGCCGGCGAGGATGTCTTCCTCCTCGACGTCCGCTCGGAGAGCGACTACGAGGAATGGCGTATCGACGGCGCGAGCGTCGAGAGCGTCAACTACCCCTACTTCGAATTGCTCGACGGTATTCCCGAAGAACTCCACGAGCGACTCCCCGACGATCGGCGGATCACGGTGCTCTGCGCGAAGGGCGGTTCCAGCGAGATGATCGCCGAAACGCTCGAAGACAACGGGTACAACGTCGATCACCTCGAACGCGGCATGAAGGGATGGGCGCGCATTTACGAGTACGCCGAACTCGACACCGACGGTGATGCGACCATCGCGCAGTACCGGCGGCCGTCCTCGGGCTGTCTCGCATACCTCGTCGCGTCCGACGGTGAAGCCGCAGTTATCGACCCGCTGCGGGCGTTCACTGAGGAGTACGTGCAGGACGCCCGCGCGCTCGGCGCCGACCTCACCTACGCTGTCGACACGCACGTCCACGCCGACCACATCTCCGGCATCCGAGACCTCGCCGAGGAGGTCGACGCGACGGCCGTTCTTCCTGAAACGGCCGATGCTCGTGGCGTCGACTACGACCGTGACTACGAGACAATCGCGGACGGCGAAACCCTCCACGTCGGCGATGTCGACGTCGAGGCGATCCACACGCCTGGGCATACGACGGGGATGACGACCTACCGCGTCGGGAACGTCCTCTTCACCGGTGACGGCCTCTTCACGGAGAGCGTCGCGCGTCCCGACCTCGAAGACCCCGAGGCCGCGAGGGACGCCGCACGAACTCTCTACGAGAGTCTGCAGGCCCTCATCGAGCGCTTCGACGACGACGCGGTCATCGCACCCGCCCACTACTCGGACGCCGCGACACCGAACGGCGACGGCACCTACACGGCCGACCTCGGCGCGCTCGTCGACACGATGGACGCGCTCACCATGGACGAAGAGGCGTTCGTCGACTACATCGTCGCCGACATGCCACCGCGACCCGCAAATCACACGGAGATTATCGCAACGAACCTCGGCCAGCAGGCGCCCGACGACGAGACGGCATTCGAGTTGGAGCTCGGCCCGAACAACTGCGCAGCGAGTGAAGACGCCATGACGAACTAATCATGGATGCGTTTACTCCACTCCTCGCGTCCGGGCTCGAGGGGCTCTTCCCGAGAGGAATCCTCCCCTATCTCGTGGGCGGAGTGCTGGTCGGCCTCGGCGCCACCATCATCTATCTCTCGACAGGCATCATCGCGGGTGCGAGCACGTTCCTCGAGTCGACGCTCTCCTACGTCTCCGGCGTCGAACGCTTCAACCGCTACAAGTACG